>JAEUUM010000173.1 GCA_016787375.1 Saprospiraceae bacterium | reverse complement strand
GAGTTGGTTGTATGGGGCGCCTGCAAAAAATTTGAAAGCAAAAGTTGACCTTTCGATGTGGCAGTTAAAGGATAAGTTTCCGAAATTTCCGGACTATCAAATATACAATGAAAGAAGTTCTCCAAGTTTTACACCTGATGTTTGGTTTGAGGGCCAATTGAATGAAGTGGGAGAAGTGAAAATACGCAAGCAATTGTTGCCACGAGAATCAAATGCAACCGGACCCATGATTGCAAACTTTAAAATCAGGGTGTTCGAGCAAGGAGGGGAATCAAGTCAGGATAATTTCAGCATCAAATACCATCCTTTTGAACAGTATTGTGGCGTTTCGGTAATCAAGAATTCATACGGGCACCCGACCTATGGCATCAATCAAAATGTACCCATATCGGTGGCAAGTATTTCAAAAGATGGTCAACCCATTCAAGGCAAACAACTTTCTGTTGAAATATTCAAAGTAGAGTGGTCATGGTGGTGGGATGAAGCTGAGTCCTACTACCGAAATTATGAACAGGCTGATGCCGCAAATATTAAAGACACCAGAACCCTTTCTACAAATTCAGCCGGAAAAGCAGGCTTTAACTTCAAAACTGCTGAGTGGGGGCGCTATTATGTTCAGGTTACGGATAAAAATTCAGGTCATGTGTCAGGAGAATATTTTTATTGCGGATACCCGGAATCTGATGATGATTACCTTGCCAGGAGAGCAGCAAGCATTGTCCCGGTCATGAGCAACAAAGAAGATTATGTGGTAGGAGAGACCGTTAAGCTTAAACTCAATTGTCCGGACAAAGGTAGGGTATTGATTAGTCTTGAAAATGGTTCTCGTGTGGTAAAGACCATTTGGAAGGATGCTAAAAAAGGAGATAACGAGTTTAGCTTTGAAGCTACCGCTGATTTATCACCGAATGTTTATGCCAATGTGAGTATTATTCAACAGTTCGGCCAAAATGTAAATGATCTTCCGGTGAGGATGTATGGTATTATTCCAATTAAAGTTGAGGATAAAAATACAAGGTTGAAACCTGAAATACAAATGGCGAACGAACTAAAACCAGGCATGAAAAGCAGTATCACAATTAAAGAGGCCAGCGGTAAATCAATGGCTTATACCATTGATATTGTTGATGAGGGTTTGCTTGATTTAACACGATTTAATACACCTGATCCGTGGAAGAAATTTTATGCCAGAGAAGCACTTGGAGTCAAGACCTGGGATCTTTTTGACAGGTTAATTGGAGCATATTCTCAAGAAGGTAGTCAGATATTAAGCATTGGTGGTGATGCTGGAAAAGCGCCCAATCCTGATAAGCAAAAGGCTATTAGGTTTAAGCCAATGGTTATTCACTTAGGACCATTTTATCTTGAGAAGGGAAGGAGCGCAACTCATAATTTTACAGTGCCAAACTATATTGGATCTGTTCGAACAATGGTGGTAGCATCAAATAAAGGTGCTTATGGTAATGCAGAAAAAACCATCCCTGTGCGTTCACCGGTAATGGTATTGGCTTCGTTCCCGCGAGTTGTGGGTCCGGGTGAAATCATCAAAGTTCCTGTTAATGTTTTTACAACCGATAACAAGGTAAAGAGTGTTGCAGTGAATATAACCGATCAATCCGGTTTGATACGCAATGCCACAAATGGCTCGCAAAATCTTAGTTTTACGAAGCCGGATGAAAAAGTGGTTTATTTTGATTTGGTTGCCGGAAATGTTGAGGGAATTGCTAAAATAAAAATTAATGCAGCTGGTAATGGGGAGAACTCATACCAAGATATTGAAGTGGATGTACGAAATTCAAATCCTGTTCAAACCTCTGTCATGTCGGCTATCGTTAAAGACAAAGGTGTAGCGGATTTTAAGATTGAACCAATCGGGATAAAGGGGACTAACACAACAACGCTTGAAATTTCAAGTCTGCCTCCAATAAATCTCCAAAAAAATCTTCAATATTTGATTAATTACCCGCATGGCTGTTTGGAGCAGACAGTCTCTTCGGCATTCCCTCAAATTTATCTTGCGAATATTGTTAAACTTACTCCAAAACAACAAATCGATACAGAAAAAAACATTAAAGCAGCAATTGACAAGCTCAAAAAATTTGTAACATCCGAAGGTGGTTTTAATTATTGGCCTGGCGGCACTTATGTCAATCATTGGGCCAACAATTATGCCGGTCATTTCCTGATCGAAGCAAAAAACGCCGGATATAATGTTCCTCAGAGTATTTTTGAAAGTTGGCTAAAATATGAAAAGAAACTGGCTAAAAACTGGAGTCCTACGCGAAGAGATTTAGGCTATTATAACGAAGAAAGTAATTCTATACAGGCATATCGACTTTATTTGTTGGCATTGGTAAAATCGGCCGATAAAGGTGCCATGAACAGGATGCGTGAATCAACCGGACTTGACAGAGAATCGGCTGTATTTTTAGCTGCTGCTTATGCTTTGGATGGCAAGACAGAACTTGCTTCAAAAATTTTAGACGGAAATAAAGTAAAACCACGACACTATGAATATTCTGGTTATACATTCGGTTCAGACCTCAGAGACAAGGCAATTTTATTCGATTGTCTTCAATTGACCGGGCGTGAAAAGGAGAGCGCTGACATCTTTGCGTCTATTTGCAAGGAAATTGGACAGGATAATTATTATTACAGTACCCAAACTTTATCTTTTACACTTGCATCAATCGGTCGATATCTTGGCAAGAACCATTTGTTGGGGAAAGAGCTGAAATTTTCTTACAGTCTTGATGGGAAAAAAGAAATGACGGTTTCAAGTAAAGAGCCGGTCATTTTGATTCAACTGCCTACTTCGCAGGTAAGTTCTTCGAATTTAAAAATTAAAAATTTGCAAGCAGGTTTGTTGTATGCCAAGGTTGTAAAATCGGGTAAACCTGCTAATGGGAAAGAATTGGAAGAAGCCAAGAATTTAGTCATTGACATGAATTTCAAAGATTTAAAGGGTAATAAAATTGACCCACAAAAAATGAAAAGAGGAAATGATTTTATTGTAGAAATTATGGTCAAAAATCCTGGTACCTTGAATTGGAAGTACACAAATATGGCACTTACGCAGATTTTTCCACCAGGTTGGGAGATAACCAATTCTCGCATGAGCAATGTTAATTATGTCAGCAACCAAGGTTCGGTTAGCTACCAAGATTTTAAGGATGACAGGGTATTGAGTTATTTTGATTTGCCAAATAATAATTCCACCATTATCAGAATTCAATTAACAGCAGCTTACCCGGGTAAATATTATTTACCAGGAACACAATGCGAGGCTATGTATGACAACATTGTGTATGCGCGTAAGAAAGGTACTTGGGTTACCGTTTTATAATAACTAAATTGTAAATTGAACCCTTGTTCAATAAATTTGTTTTGCAGGAACATTGAAATATTAAAGTGAAAAGACAAGTTGAAACAAAAATTCCCACCACATGGGGAAGTTACAAAATCATAGCTTTTGCGGAAAGTCCGGATGAGCTCAATCCTGCTGTCGTATTGATACATGAAGAAATGGATATCGACTCACCTGTCATGGTTCGTATTCATTCTGAATGCCTCACAGGAGATGTATTTCATTCAAAAAAGTGTGACTGTGGCCCTCAATTAGAGAAATCAATGCAAATGATTGAGGAAAATCATGGTATTTTGATTTACCTGCGTCAGGAGGGGCGAAACATTGGACTGATTAATAAACTTAAAGCATACAAACTTCAAGAGGAAGGGATGGATACATTTGAAGCTAATGTTGCGCTAGGATTTAAATATGATCAGAGAAAATATGACGTAGCGGTTGAAATTTTGGAAGATCTGGGAGTTACACAGGTAAGACTGATAACCAATAATCCTGAAAAAATCGATGCCATTGACAATTCATCTATAAAGTTGGTAGAGCGGATTAAAATTGAGATTCCTAAAAACAGTTTCAACAGTAAATATTTGCAAGCCAAAAAAGATATGATGGGGCACCTTATCAAATAAAACCGTATGCATACTGAAACACTCAAGGCATTTGAAAGATTGCTGTACATAATGGATGATCTTAGGGAAAAATGCCCATGGGACAAGAAACAAACCATGCAATCACTTCGGAATTTAACACTTGAAGAAGTATATGAATTAGCAGATTCAATTTCTGAAAATGACCAAAAGGGCATAAAAGAAGAATTGGGTGATGTAATGTTGCATTTGGTGTTCTACGGAAAAATTGCTCAGGAGAAAGGTGATTTTACACTTGCAGAATCACTTAATGCGATTTGTGAAAAACTTATAGCAAGACACCCGCACATCTATAGCGACGTTGTCGTGACTGGAGAGGAAGATGTTAAACGCAATTGGGAACAATTAAAACTAAAGGAAGGCAAAACTTCAATCTTGGAGGGTGTTCCAAAATCCCTGCCGGCCATGATCAAGGCATACCGAATGCAAGAGAAGACCAAACAGGTCGGTTTTGAATGGGAGAATCCCGAGCAAGTTTGGGCGAAAGTTAAGGAAGAGCTACAAGAGCTGCGAGATGAGTTACTTGCAG
>JAEUUM010000517.1 GCA_016787375.1 Saprospiraceae bacterium | reverse complement strand
AAGAATCAATCATCATGGGGGATCAATTTGCAACCATGGATTCCGGTATTTTGAAATTATACACGGATAAGCAGGAATTTATTAACAGCCCTGAAACCGGGGTGCTTCAAGAAAAAACTTTTTGGGACAATATCAACCCATAATGACTGTGAAAAAAACTGATTTTAACCACCTTGAATCTTTATATTGGGTATTCACTCAACTTTGCAATGATAAATGCGACCATTGTTACAACAACTCAGGTCCACAGGGTCAGAGAATGTCTGATAAGGAATGTGTTTCCATCATTCAAAACTTACCTGACCACATTGACCGAATAATACTGTCCGGTGGTGAACCATTGGCCGAAAAAAAGCAACTTTATCTTATTTTAGATGCTTTGAAAGAAAAATATCAGGGCCGTTCACAAATTATGTTGCAAACCAACGGTGACCTGCTAACAGGTAAAATTCTAGACCAACTCATATCGAAGGGTGTAACACGGTTCGATATTGCAAGCATTGACAGATATCACAAAAAAGCAGGAGATCACCTCATGCACCTTGCTGAAATATTTGACAGCAGGGGAGTAGATGGGAGTGAAAAAGATCCCTTGATAGACAAAGAGACATACATCATACCATCATCACTCACATGGGGTTACTGGGGGGCCACTGACGATATGTGGTTGGGTGGTAATTGGGCTCGTGGCCGCGCAATTGAAAAAAATATCTGGAAAAAGGACCCAACACACAATTTCTGCAAGGTTCTTTCCGGTGGAATTGGCTTTTTGAATGGTGCAAAAGACATACCCCAAGAAATCAGTATTCAATTGTGGAGAATAAATCCTTGCTGCCCGGGTACCTACAAAGCAATGGGTGACGCAAGAATGGAGAAAGTAAGTGATGTCCTGCAAAAAGTTGCTTCATCACCCATTTTCCAAAAAATTGATGAAGGCGACCCTTTGAGCATGGGTGAATCTATTGGAATCACCCGCGAATTTGCTTCTCAGAGAAATGAACAACTCCAAAACATCTGTCTTTGGTGTGATGAATTTTTTAAAATGTATTTCGACATTGAAAATATGAAATCAAAATTTCAGGAATAGTAAACCAAATCTGAGATTCTTTTCACCCTTTTATTTAAATTTATTGTATTATCATTCTCTTGGATTGTGCAAACTCACCTGATAAATTTCTGACTTTCATCTGATACATATAAACACCTGGCGCAAAAGCGTACAGTCCAGAATTCCTGTGTATGTCAATAAAATGTTCGCCGGAACCCATTTTTTGGGAATCCAATAATTTAACCAACTCCCGGCCTTCCAGATCAAAAATGCTAAAATCTACTTCTGATGATTGCAACAATGAAAACTTTACCGTTGAAATATCTTCGAAAGGATTTGGGAAATTTTGTCTCAATACGAATTGGCCACCTGTTTCGGGGTCTGGTTCATTTACAGCTGAAACTGTTGTATTAATACCTGCAGTGTATGATGCTACAATTCCGGATGTGTCTCCCGTGAAAGTCATCAACAGATCATTGAAGCGTTTGGTATCTCCTTTCAGTTCAACATCTTTGGCTATGGTGGTTGTATTTTGCCCTTTTGTATAAAGTGGTGTGGAGTAAATAAGTTGATTTACGGCATCTGTGTAAAAAAAATTGGTAGTTACATAGGTGTTGTTGTTAAAATGAATTTTAACATGAAGATGGGTTAATCTTCCATTATACCAGCCCGGATATATGGCTTTGAAACTCACCTGACCGTTTGAATCAGTCATTTGTGCACCTCTCAAAAAAGTTTGACCTAGCGTACCTTGAGATGAAAATGCTGAATAAATACCATCTTTATCGCACTGCCAAATATCCACAAGAGCGTTTGGTATGGGTACGCAATTAATATCAACTACTGTAATATTATAGATGATTGGAATACCGGTTTTTGTTTCGGTAATGTCTTCTCTAATCAAATTAGTATTAAAGTAATAAGGACCTTCAGGAACTGCAGGAGTCAAAAAACAATTCGGCGGATTGCAAACAAAAGCCTTTTGTTTAGCCGCTGCATTTGCTTTATTGGGAATAAATGCTCCCAGACCGATTATACCAATGCCCTGTAAAAAATCCTTTCTTTTCAAAACAATTACTATTTAGAGTTTACGAATTCTGATATCTTTTGAATTACCTCACGTTTACAAATGAGTAATTGTTGTCTTTGATTAAAAGAAAAAATTTAAGACAATAGGTTAAAATTTAAAAACCAATAAAATTTTCTACAGGAAAGATCTAAAGCAAACGTATTTACAACCAAATAATTTACATAAGGTTGATTTTTGCATTGCGGTTACTAAAACCTACACATACCCGCTTTCTTCTTCAGCCTCTCTTGACAAGACAGGAAAATATGTCCTTCTGGCAAAATAACCAATTGTAATGCCGTATATAAAGCCACCAATATGCGCCCAATATGCTATGCCGGCGCTTTCAGTTGAGACACTACTAAGTGAACCATACCCGGAAACAAACTGATTGATGATCCAGATACCAAGAAAAGCTAGTGCAGGTATTCTAAAACTGCTAAATAAGAACAAGACCAATACCTTGATTTTACTATGCGGAAAAATAACCAAATAAGCTCCCAATACCGCTGAAATAGCTCCACTTGCCCCAATTAAGGGAATACTGCTGGAAGGATTGATCAAACCATGAAACAGTGTTGCAGCCACACCTCCTGCTAAATAAAATACAAAAAACCTTATGTTTCCAATGGTTGCTTCAATATTATCTGCAAATACCCAAAGAAAAAGCATGTTCCCAAGTAAATGTGCCCAGCCTCCATGTAAGAAAAGACTTGTAACAAGCGTATACAATCTTTCTCCATGCAAAAATTCGTCCGGGGTTGCACCAAAATATCCGGTAAATGCATTGAGTGTTGCTTCGGGAAGGCTCATTTCAAATAAAAAGAC
>JAEUUM010000515.1 GCA_016787375.1 Saprospiraceae bacterium | reverse complement strand
TATTTAAATGAAGAGGAATGGCTATCTCTTATTGATTACTTTGTAGTGAACAATAAATTGTCTGATGCCTTAAAAGCGTCAAAAAAGGCAATTTTACAACATACTTTTTCAATTGAGCTTCATCACCACCATGCGAGGATGTTGTTATCAAATGAGTATTATTCAGAAACCATCCAATTTATAGAGGAAAAATCCTTTTTGTCGCCTAATGATCCGGAGTTTATTCTCCTTAAAGCACAAGCCCTACTTCATTCAGGTGATGATGAAACCTGTCAATTATTATTATCAGAGATCAAAAAAGACGCAGATCCTGACCTTCTCATAGAAATCCTCCTTACAGAAACGGATCTATACGAGAGAACACAGGAGTTCAATTTGATGTTTGATTCATTGCAAAACATCTTGTTGCAACAGACCAACAACAACGAAGCACTGGAAAGGATTTGGCTTTGCACAGAATTATCCGGCAGATACGAAGACAGTATCATACTTCATCAGAAGCTATTAGAAAAGGACAGCTATTCGTTTCAAGCTTGGTACAATTTAGGACAAGCTTATTTCAGCGAAGAACGCTACGAGGATGCAGCAGAGGCATTCGAATATGCCTATTTGATAAACGATGACTTTGAATTTGCATTCAGAGATCGAGGCGAAGCCCTTTTACTACTTTCAAAGTATGATGAAGCTCTTAAATGTTACCAGGATGTAAAGGAGCGCTTTGTCCCGGATGCAGATTTGTATTGTAAAATAGGTCAGTGTTATGCTTTTTTAGACCAGCATGAAATAGCAATTGAGCATTTTGCAGTTTCCTTACAAATGGGAAATGTAAATGGTGACGTTCATTTTCATATGGGAGTGTGTCTTGGATTGATAGAAAGATACACGAGCGCAGAAGAATCAATCAATAAAGCAATATCTCTGGATCCTGACAGAGAAGAGTTTCATTTGGCTCTAGCTGATTTGTGTTTTCAACAAGACAAATTGGAAGAAGCGGCCCAACATTATCAAAAGGCAGTTGATCTTGCTCCTGATAACAATCTGGCATGGCTTCAATACGCCGGCTTTTTATTGCTTGCCTACGGAGAGGAAGCGGCTATGGAGGTTGTTGAGGAAGCTATGTTTTATAGCGATTCAGCCGAGTTTCATTATTTTAAAGTTGTATGCCTTATAACTGCTGGCAAAAGGCAAGAAGCCATCATTAACTTGATGAATTTAATGGATTCTTGCCCGGAACAAGCAGACTATATGTATGAAGTAATGCCGGAATTAAAAAATGACGCGGAAGTAAATGCAATTATTACCGGCCAATAATTTATTGAAAAATTAGTTGTTGTTTACAACACGGATTTTCATCCAAACATCTTCTTTTGGTCTATCTCCAGGTTGTGTTGGTACGGCGGCAATTTTATCAATTATGTCTAAACCTTTGATAACTTCGCCAAATACTGTGTAGTCCATGTCAAGGAATGGTGTACCGCCCAACCTTTCATATTTTTCAATTACATCTTTCGGATAATTAAATCCCTTTGCGGCTTCATTTCTTGAGAGACTTCTAGGGTCAACAGGTCTGCCATGCACAATGTAAAACTGAGAGCCAGACGACCTTTTGTCCGGATTTACTGCGTCAGACATTCTTGCGGCAGCTAACGCACCTTTTGTATGCACCAAGGCTGAGTTGAACTCTGCCGGAATAGTATAACCAGGGCCGCCACTTCCAAGATGAACGCCAGGAGCGGCTCCTTTGGATGTAGGATCACCACCTTGAATCATGAAGCCATTGATAACACGATGAAACAATAAACTGTCGTAGAAACCTTGTCCTACTAGTTTCAAAAAGTTATCACGATGTTGAGGAGTTTGGTCATAAAGCACAACGGTCATCGTACCGAAAGGTGTTTCAATTTCTACTGTGCAATGTTCTGGTGCGCCGATTTCTATAGTCATGGTTTTTTCACTTTGTTTTTTTCCTTTTGAGGCTTTTAATGAAACTGAATAGGTGCCCGCAGCGGAATATTGATGTGTTGGGCTCATTTCAGTTGATTTGCCACCATCTCCAAAATCCCAAGCATAGGTGGATGATTTCTTTGAGGTATTTTTAAAATATATATTGCTGAACGCTTTTTTATTTGTAGAAGTACATTCAAAGTTGGCTTCCGGTTGAGCCATTAATTTTAAGGACAACATGGTAAGTACCAGTAAAATGTAATTTTTAAAGTTCATTTAATCAGGTTTTAAATTTAAGATAAGCGAATTAAGTAACGCAAAATCACGCAAAATGTTGTTCCATTAGCGAAAGAAGCAGTTTGGCCTTTTTGTATGAAAATTGCTACCAGTTATTTTCTCTAGCGAGTTCATCAAAGTATTTGATGGCTTCTTTTTTTAACAGCATTTCTTGATTTTCAATTCCGGAGGTACTAATTTTTCTTAATTGTTTATAGTGGGGCCAACCATCATCATCACGACCTACAAATTCGTAATAGCCCTCCTGACTTAAAAGTCTGCTGACGGCAACATGCATCAAATCCTGCTTTTCTTCTTTGGTCCATTTCGTCTTCCATGTTCCCAACTCCTGGATGCCAATTAGCACCAATACTGCGTTCAAGTCAGGTGTTTTTTCAGTCTGCAGGTGTTCTTTTACTATATTTTGTATTCGTAACCATTCAAAATCCAATTCCCAGTTTTCCATTAATTATATTTAAAAATTGAAGATGCTTTACTTGCCATTTTAGCCGGAAAGAAAGATGCTGCAAAACCAATTACCGAAACTATTACCAATATAATCAATACATCTGTTACATTCATAACAACCGGGTAAGCATCTACGGCGAATCCTTCAGGAACCCCAACAATTCCGACTGTTTTTTGCAAATAATACAATACAATAGAAATACTTAAACCAACTAAAAAGCCAAAAAGAGACAACATCAAACCAAGATTTATAAATATTCCAAACACGTGTTTATCTTTCATGCCCAATGATTTCAGAATGGCAAGATCGGGTTTCTTTTCGAGAACCAACATCCATAGAGCACAGGTCATATTGAATGCAACAAGCAGCAATGTAAGAGACAATATGGCAAAACTGACCCATTTTTCAATATTCATAAGTTTTAAGAAGGCTTCTTCTTGTTGATATCTGTTTTTAACAAAATAGGACTTCCCAACCATCTGTTCAATTTTGTTTTGGACTCCCTTTTTTGATTTATCCAGCTTGATTTCAAGGGCACTTAAGGCATTGGGTTTATTCAAAAGCTCTCTGACAAAGTCTATTGAAGCTATCAAATACTCATAATCAACGTCTTGTTGAATAGAAAATAAAGCACTTGGATAAAGGTATCTTCTGGTAAAAGCTTGATTTCCAATAGAGGAAGAGTCTTCATTTGGAGAATAAACAGACAAAGGCGTTGATAGTTGGGAGGGTCTGGCCCCTAGCTTGTTCCCCAATCCGTAGCCGATAACTCCGTACTCTACATCCCCTTTTTTTAATAAATACTGTCCTTCGAGAATAACTGAGTCAACGGAGGTAACAACTTTAAAATTCTCGTCTACCCCTTTTAATGTTCCAAAGTCCTGTACATTGTCACTTTCAAATAAAGCTTTCTCCTCTAGTATCTGTGAGATAGCCAACACACCATCTACTCGCTTTAGTCTATTAATCAAATTGGTGTCTCTCTCAAAGAACTTGCCCTCAACAGCAGTGATTTTGATGTCGGGATTAAATCGATTAAGCATTTTTGTAATCAAGTCCTCAAAGCCATTAAAAACCGATAAAACCAAGATTAAAGCGGCCGTTCCAATAGAAATTCCTAAAATGGAAATACCACTTATGAAATGTATTGCATTGGCTGATCTTTTGCTAAAAAAGTATTTCCTGGAAAAGACAAACGGTAAAAACTGACTCATGTATTACAGAATAAGAGATTCATAAATAGCTGTGTGCATTCTTTCTCTGTAATCCTCTTTGATGAGTTTTCTGTTTTGCATGGTCGGATATGTTCTGTTTGACAGAAATACATAAACAAGATTTTTTTCAGGATCAACCCAAACACAAGTACCCGTAAACCCTGTATGTCCATAGGTTTTATCAGAAGCCAGTCTTGACATGTTTGATGCGGTATTTTTATCTGTTACACCAAGATCAAAACCCAATCCTCTTCTGTTGCAGCCATCACATTTAGAAGTAAACATCTTTATGGTTTGGGGGTTGAGATATTCTTTACCACCATACATACCCTTATTGAGCAACATTTGCATGAGTATAGCCATATCTCTTGCATTTGAAAATAACCCGGCATGTCCACTTACGCCACCCAACATTGCTGCTCCCATATCATGTACATATCCTTGGATTTTTCTGAAACGGAAATAATTATCTTGCTCCGTTGGAACTAACCTGGATTTATGGAATCTGTTCAGTGGGCGATAACCCATTGTTTGAAGACCCAAAGGACCGTAAAAGGTTTTATAGGCATATTTATCAATGGTAGTACCAGTTATTCTGGTTATGGCTTCTGAAAGAAGGTAAAAACCCAGGTCACTATAACGGTATTGCCCAATATTTGGTAATTCACTTTTGACGATTTCGTCAAAGATTTCATCACGATAGTTTTTGCGTAAATACAAACTATCAACAACTTTTATAGAAAAAATTTTCGACCTCTTGTTTGAGTAGAATTCTGGCGAAGGAAAAGATCTATTGTTTACAAGCATCATCGTTTTTTCATAAAAAGGAATCCAGGATCTCAATCCAGCTTTATGGGCCATGATATCTCTAATGAGTAAATACTCCTTATTTGTGCATGATAATTCATCCAGGTATTTTGATAAAGGCTCCTCAACGTTTATTTTGCCCTCTTCCTGCAATTTCATAATAGAGATTGTTGTGGCAGCGACTTTTGTTATCGATGCAATGTCATAAATGCTATTAGATGTAATGGGAACCAATTTGTCATATCCCTGATAGCCAAATGATTTTTCAAAAACAATTTTGCCGTCTTTAGCCACTAATATTTGACATCCTGGAGTAGCTCTTATGTTGATGGCGTCATTTGCGAGTAGGTCTAGCGCGTTTAGCTTCAAACTGCTCATACCAACCCTTTCCGGGATGTCAAATCCAAGGCGAATTGGCTTGTTGAGGTTTAAGCCCAACCCATATCGACTTTTAAATGATGAACTGATTGGTAATTTTCCCAGACATATAGCGCCCCCAAAAATAACCTGTGCAGCAAGATCCTGAAAATCATTAGAATCTTCATAGGCTTGCAAAACATAGGGTATCTGGTCATAGTTCTTAAGCAAATATGGCGTACCAAAATTTACTAATATCACTTTGGATACAGAGGATATGTCATTTATCAGACTCAATTCATTGTTTGATAAACCGTATCTTGATTTAGCATTATTATTTAAACCATGGACACTTAAAAGAACAAAGTCCTTTTTTTTGCAGTGGTTTAAAATTTGTCTTTTTTTATCATCATCATCGTTTTCAGAAAAAGCAAAAAATTCAGATTTGATGTATTTCCCGATGGTGTTTTGGAATGTTTGTGCTGACTTGGCACCAACTGCTACCGATAAAATTTTTAAATTTTCTATATCTGTTAAAGGTAGTTTTTCAGATTGGTTTCTCACAAGTGTCAAAGCATTTTCGACCAACGTCCGCTTCAAAGACATTGCTCCCTGAGAATTTAAATCATCTTTTAAGTTAAAAAGTTCGATTGGTTTGTAGTTTGAGAGGCCAAACTTAAATTTTGCTGTTAGAACTTTCTTAACCCTTTCGTTGATAATTTTTTCAGTTAGTTTACCTTGCTGAATGTATGAGTTGATGGTTTGAAGGGCAGCAGGGACGCTTTCCGGTAAAAGCAATACATCGTTTCCCGCAACCAAGGCTTCAGCTTCAACTTCTCCGGGATTAAAAAATTTAGTAACTCCTTTCATCTCAAGGCCATCAGTGAAAACTAAACCCTTAAACCCCATCTTATTCATTAAAAGCTCATTAACCGCTTTTGGAGACAAACTTGCCGGTACATTTGTTTTATCTTCCAAAGCCGGAATGTTTAAATGAGCAACCATGACAGATTGTATTCCTTGACTTATAAGTGTCTTAAAGGGGAATAATTCCAGTGAATCCAGTCGAGATATGCTTTGCGACAATACCGGTAAATCATAATGTGAATCAATATTGGTATCACCGTGACCCGGAAAGTGTTTAGCACAAGCCATGATACCGTTCTCTTGAAGGCCTTTCATATATGCTGTAGCTTTTAATGCTACATTTTCGCGATTTTCACCAAAAGACCTTACATTGATAACGGGATTTTCTGCATTGTTATTGATGTCAGCAACCGGTGCAAAATTGATGTGTACTCCTAGACGTTTTAATTGCGAGGCAATCTCTTTACCCATTTCTTTAATTAGACCATCGTTTTTTATGGCACCAAGAGTCAATGATTTAGGAAAACTCATAACTGAATCAGTGAGTCGCATACCTAAACCCCATTCTGCATCCATGCCTATCATCAACGGAATATCCGAGAGTGATTGATAATAATTTGTAAGGATGGCTTGTTTTCCCGGGGTACCTTGGAAAAAACAGATCCCACCAACTTTGTATGTTTTAATTAGGTTTGCTACATCTTGTTCGTATTGTGGAGTTTTGTCACTGTGCCCACGAATCATCATTAACTGACAAATTTTTTGGTTAAGTGACATCGTATTCAATAATGAGTCAACCCAAACATCTTGTGACTGCAGGTTCGGGGCAGGTTTATTGAAAACAATAGAATTAGACTTTGGGCTGATACAAAGAAAGCCTAAAACAAAAATAATAGACAGGATTTTTTTTCTCTTCTTCAACATCTATTCACGCTATTGTTCAATTATTTTCATTTAGTTTTTTGGTTAGAGGCGGCCATGGCAGCATATTTGTCGCCATTAACTTTATCGCCTGCATTGTAATATGCAAGGCTTAGGTTCTTAAACGCTTCTTCACTAGGATTAATTTTAACAGCCTTGTTAAAGTATTCCAAAGCTTTTTGAGTTTGTCCACCCACGCCATTCGCCACGCCTAAAAGTCGGTTGGTGTCATAATCATCGGGATTCATTTCATAGGCTTTGTTGAGGTAAATAAGGGATGTTTTTAAGTCTCCTTTTTTCTCACCGTAATATTTCCCAGCTTCGCGGTAGGCAAGATGAAGATTTTTAATGGCATCTTTGTAACCAGGATTTACTTCAAGGCAATGATTATATTGTTTGATTGCCTCATCATATTTTTCCAATAAAAAATTTGCATTCCCCAATAACAAAAAGGCATTGTGATAATTTGGGTGAATGCTGATGGCCTTATTCAAATGCTCAATCGCCTCATTCAATAAACGAGTTTTCTCGTTTTTATCTTCTGTTTTTCCTGCTTTGGCAATTAATTCTCCTCCTACCGAATTTTGGAGTTTTGCACTGTTAGCAGAAGTTTTAACATCTGTGGTAAATAGGGTATAGTTGTCTTTCCAAACCGCATTCCTGGTAAATGTCTTTATACCATATAACGAACAAACCGTTGCAGTCAACAGTAAAGTAAACTTGTAGTTAATTGATTTTGAGGTGTTTTTAAAATAATTGGAGCCAAGCCAATACAAGCCATATCCCAATAGCATACAAAATCCTACTGATGGCATAAAAAGAAATCGTTCTGACATATTGGTGCCAATAGGAAAGAACAAATTCGAGACAATCGACAAACTCATCAAATAAAATAGAATTGTGAAAGGCACTAATCTACGAGTATGGAGGGTTTTTAAGGAATAAACCAATAGAAAGAGGTAGAGAATTACGGATAATAAAACAGATATATCACCAAAATTCATCATTTCAATATGCCTTGGATAATAATCGTGTGTTAGAGGATGTGGCAAAACCAACAATTTGATATAGTAACCTAAAGTAAAAAAAATTGTGGCAAGTTTTTCACCAATAGTGAATGGAACATACTGACTACCTGAGAGTTTGAGATAAGGATTATTCATTAATTCCAAAGGGGCATTTCCAAATCCCCAACCAATTGCCTTGGTTCTCAAAACAAAAAACAAAAGAGTCGAAACCAACAATGGAAGAATCTTAGAAACACTGCTCCCAATGCTTTTATCGTAAAAGACGAATATAGTAAGAGGAATAATTCCCAAAAAAGTTACTGTATTTTCTTTTGAAAGCAAAGCCAAAAAGAAGATAAAACAGGCAGATAAAAGGTATAGTATTTTATTGTTTTCTTGATATTTTAGAATAAAACCTAATGTCAATAAACTACCTAATAGTGCAAATATTTCATCTACACCCTTGATGTTTGCGACTGCTTCAGTATGAATGGGGTGGGCCGCAAATAACATAGAGCTTAAAAAGGCGATTAATAGCCCAATTTGTGAAGTAAATTTTTTAGAAAACAAACGATGCAGGATGTTAAACAATACAACACATGTTAAACTAAAAAGCAATACAGTAAATAAGTGAAAGCCAAATGGATTATTACCAAATATTTCAAATAACAGGGCAAAAACTACCAAAGAAAACGGGCGATAACGGCCTCCTGCAACCAAATTGGTTTTTCCGGCTTCTTTGAAAAATCCATGAAAAGTATCAAACTCCAGAATACCCGGAATACCTTTAATTCCTTGGGTTGTATACATGTTGTCGTAAATAACAATGGCATCATCCTGAGTGAAGTCATGAGTGAGCGTGTTCGCGTACAAAATAAATCCGAATACAAATAGAACAATTCTTAGGTTTTGAACGTCCATCCATTTGGGCAGGTCCAAAGAAGTTATTTTATTGTTTTTAGGTAGATTTTTAGCCATAATTCTCAGCTTGATAATTACTTATTGTCTATAGTATAGGGCAAAATAACTCAATTATTCTTAAATTGAGAAGTAAATAGTTGAAAAGCAGTTATCGGAGGTAATCACCAAAGGCTTATGACTGAAAATAATATGCAACAAAAGCCTAAAAAGCCTAACTTTGCGCGATAAAATGGTCAGATGTCAACACCCGGATCAGTAGCATTTCATACTTTAGGTTGCAAATTGAATTTTTCTGAAACATCCTCAATAAGTAGAATTTTTCAAGACAAAGGGTTCTCAATTAGGAAATTTGAGGAGGCAGCGGATTTTTATGTGATTAATACTTGTTCGGTGACCGATTTTGCAGACAGGAGATGTCGTCAGGTTGTGAGACAGGCTTTGAGAAAAAACACAAACGCAAAAATAATCGTCATAGGATGTTATGCTCAACTTAAACCCAATGAAATTGCCGAAATACCCGGAGTAGATCTTGTGTTGGGAGCCTCTGAAAAATTTAATGTTGCAAATTATATCGACCTTCTCCAATCCACCGGTGAAAAAGGCTTGGTCTTTGCGGGAGAAGTCAATGCAGCCAATACATTTGTTTCTTCGTTCTCTTTTGGAGACAGAACGAGAACTTTTTTGAAAGTTCAGGATGGATGTAATTACAAGTGCACATTTTGTACCATACCGAAGGCTCGTGGCGCAAGCAGAAGCGACACTATTGAAAATGTCCTTAAAAATGTTTCAGAAATTGCAGCAAAGGGGACTAAAGAAATTGTCTTAACAGGTGTTAATTTGGGTGATTTTGGTAATGGCACGGAAGTAATTGAGGGGACCAAATCTAAAAAGGAAGCCATGTTTTTTGACCTTATTTTGGCTCTTGAAAATGTTCGGGGAATTGAGCGTTTTAGAATTTCATCGATTGAACCTAATTTACTTACTGATAATATCATAAACTTTGTCTCACAATCAAGCAAATTTGTTCCACATTTTCATATACCCTTACAATCCGGAAGCGACAAAATTTTAAAATTAATGCGACGCAGGTACGACAGGGATCTTTATTCAACAAAAATAGAAATAATAAGAAATACAATTCCGGATGCCTGTATCGGGGTTGATGTAATTGTCGGTTTTCCCGGAGAAACACTAGAGGATTTTCATGAAACTTACCACTTCTTAAAGGACCTGGAGGTATCTTACCTGCATGTCTTTACCTACTCAGAAAGAGAGAACACTTTGGCTGCGGAAATGACATCGGTTGTCTCGCTGGAGGAAAGACGGAGGAGAAATGAAATGCTCAGAATACTTTCAGAAAAGAAAAAAAGAGCCTTTTACGAAAAATTTAAGGACTCTGAGCAGATGGTCCTATTTGAAGCACATAAAGATAAATCGAAGTTAACCGGATTTACGGCTAATTATATAAAAGTAGAGGTACCTTATCAAGCTGGTCTAATAAACACAATTGGGCCGGTGAGATTGAAAAGCATAAATGAAGAGGGTGATTTTGTCTCAGAACTGATTGTTATTGAAGCTAAAAACACCATGGCAAACAACATCAAGCAACATGTATAAGTTTTTTAGTTTATTAGTTTTATTGACAGGGTTTAACCTCTCCGGACAGATAACCGTTAGCCCGGCTTTACTTGGCGGACTTCCTTCTGAACTAAAAGAATCGTCTGGGTTGCTCATCCAAAGTCCTGATACACTATGGAGTCACAATGACTCCGGCAATGGCTCAAAAGTAATTGCATTTAATTCGTTTGGCGACAAGTTAGTAGAACGTAAATTTGATAATAT
>JAEUUM010000509.1 GCA_016787375.1 Saprospiraceae bacterium | reverse complement strand
GATTGATTCTTTAAGGTCGTGTGTCACAAAGATCGTTGTAATATTAAATCTTGCAGAAACATTTTTATAGAATATTTGCATGCTGCTTCGGGTTTGAAAATCAAGACTTGAAAATGGTTCATCCAAAAGCAAACAATCGGGGTTGATTATAAGTGACCTGCCAAATGCAACCCTTTGTTTTTGACCGCCACTTAATTCATAAGTTGTTTTGTGCATGATGTTGCTCAACTCGAGTGCTTCGATCATGTCGTGCGTTCTGGATTTGATTTCAGTTTCGGTTACTTTTCTTACTTTTAACCCAAAAGCTATGTTGTCAAATACATTTAAATGTGGGAAAATCAGGGGTTCCTGGAATAAATATACCAGGTTGCGCTGATTCAATGGCAGGTGTAAAATAGGTTTTCCGGAACAATACACCGAACCTTCATCAGACTGCTCAATTCCGGCTAAAACTTTGAGTAGTGTAGTTTTTCCGCAACCTGATTTGCCTAGGATTGCGAGGGTTTTACCTTTTTCAAGTGAGAAGTTTATATCTTTTAAAACTTCATTATTTTGGTAATTTTTTTTTAAATTTTTTACATCAAGCCACATACCTATTCCAAATTTTATTTTGAATAATTACCACCACTGTTGGGGGAAGTAGCAAAACAAGAGATGCCATAGAAGCGAAAGCTAGATTAGACTCAGATATGTACTGATAGATTTTTATTGTAATGGTATTGACTGATCCTGCGCCAATAACCCAACTTAAGCCATAGTCAAACCAACTTATCAAAAAGCTTTGTATTAATGACAATCCTATTATCCTGATTGAGACGGGTAAAGTTATAAAAAGAAATGTTTGGGTACTCGAGGCACCAAGTGATAAAGATACTGCCTCCAAATTTCTCATTTTATTCCCCCAATGTTTAGAGAACAATAGAACCGAATATGGAAAACTGATCAATAACTGGGCAATGAAAACCCCAAAATAACTACCCCTCAAGCCAATTTGAATAAACATAAACTGAATACAAAAGGCATAAATTACAGGAGAAAAAGAATAAGGTAAATAGGCCACAGAATAGATCCTTTGATCGAATCGAAATAAATAAAGCTGTCTTGTAACAAAAAAAGCCAAAATGGTGGAGATTAAAGCCACACTTACAGACAATGCGCTTGATTTTAGCATTAACATTAGAAAATCTTCATCTGATAAAACAAATTGCCAGGCTTCCCATGTCCAAACCTTAGGGAATAATGATGGATAAAACCAAGATTTGGTAAAAGACATGAATGTCAATACCAAAAATGGAAACATTATAATAAAGGTCAATAAAGTAATTCTAAGTCTGGAAAGGTATTTCATGCCGCCCTTGTCTTTAGTCTTTTAAAGATAAAAATTAAAAACACGGTTATGACAATCAAGATGTACAGCATAGAAATAGCGTAAGCTTGAGGTAATTCATTCAGATCATATTTGGTTAGTTTTTGGCTGATAAGTACTGATATTGCAGAGGGGTTTTGAATGCCAAGAATCAAAGGGATTTCAAAATTTCCGAAAAGTATTAACCAATATAATGCAATATTTAACCATGATTCTTTTAGTAGAATTGGTATAACAATTTTCGAATTTGTTTGAAGATAGGAAGCTCCCAATGATTGCGCCAAAACCACAAAGTTTCTGATGCCTAAGGATTTTATTTTCTGAAGGTAAAAAACAACAAAAAACGGTGTGGCCAATATAATCATAGTTAGTATGACACCAATGTTATTAACATCATTTACCAGTTCCGGAAACTGCCTCCATTCATTGGTTAGACCAGTCTGAAATGATAATCTTGACAATATTCCTCCTTTGTATAGAAATTGAAACATCAAAAAAGCAGCTATCATTGGGGGAAAGGACAGTGGTATTTGGAGTAGTAAATTTGCGAGTCTGGAATTTATGAGCCAATCGAATTTTAGGACGATGAACAATGCCAAAATTACAGATAGGCTCAAGCTTATAGTTGCAACCAAAATTGAAGACAGGAATGATTTCATCACCAATTCACTGCTTAGAACTGAAAACCAAACCTTTAATGTAAAGCCCTTGGATAAAAGTCCGATACCACCTGTACTATAAAGGAAGCAATAAATTAAACCTCCCAAAAGGGGAATCAGCATGAAGCTGAGATATAAAGTCAATATAAACTTTTTTCTCATTTTTGATTAATGACTTCATTTCGAAAATCAGCATATAATCTAATCATATACTCTGGAGCAGGTTCTTTGATTGCTTTTTGGTTTATTAACCTTCTTTCTGGTGCGTTGATGCGACCGGAAGAAGTTACAAATTTCTGTTTCCAAAAATCATCAAGTTTATTTTCGTCTAATATGGTCCCATCTCCCCAAACCTTGGGTTGCAGTTTTTGGTATTGGGCTTCAGGAGATATTAAAAAATTGATTACCATCAATGCAGCATTTTTATTGCCTGCATTTTTTGGTATTCCAAGATAATGTGAATTTTGGATACTTCCAACTTCAGGAACATATGCCTTGGCCGTATTCGGAAATACTCCTTGAAAAATTTTATTGTCTACCTCAGCATCATTGTTGCTGAATGTGAAATCAAGCTCATTATTAGCAAACATTTGATGCATTGCAGATAGTTTTTCCGGAAAAGTTTCGCCCCTGCGCCAAAAATATTGTTTATTTGAGTTTATGAAATCCCAAAGCTTGATGCTTACTTGTTGATATTTTAAAGAATCAAACTGCCCATCAAAATATTCCGGACCTTTTCCGGCTAGCTCTACCATCCAGGATTTCAGCAGTGTCATACCTGCGAATTCAGCAGGTATGGTGAATCTACCCGGGTGAGATTTAACATATTCAGATAATTGAATAAGATTTGAGGGCGGATGTGGTGTACGAATTGAATCATAAATGATACATTCCTGAACGTTTCCCCAGGGGCATTCGAATCCTTTGGTTTCTTGCTGAAAATCATACTTAATAAATGGATTTTCAAAGTCAATTAGTTTTGAATTTGGAAGAATATTTACAAACGGACCATATAGAGCATCAATTTGTTGAAGTTGATAGAATGTTTCGCCATTGATCCAGCATATATCTACATTTCCGGATTTAGTTTCTTGTTCTATGCCTGTCATAAGCATTTTGACAATTTCGTTTCCTTGTCCTGGGAGAATTTTCAGATCAATATTGAATCTTTTTTTGACTTCAGGAACTACCCACTCTGTCATATATTTATTGATCAATGGGTCGCCTTGCCACATCATCATGTTTACTGATGTGCCCATAGCATTTTTGCTTATCTCAGACCAGTTTTCCGGGACAATCCGGTTTATAGGTTTGTTTCCGTTGCAGGCAATCAGCAGCGCAATTAGTAACAGCCAAAGATTTTTCATTAAATATTTTTAAAAAGAGTATTTTAAAGTAAACTGAAATTGTCTTGGCGGAGAGGCGTTCTTTCTTATAAATAAGCCATAAGCCGTTGTACCTGTCTGAATTTGGTTGCTTTGAGTTGCGTTGTTTGAGTATCCGCTCAGGTTTTCAGCATTAAATAAATTAAAAATATCTGCTCTTATTGAAATCATATTCATTCCGTTACACAATGGGATGTCATATTGGGCAGCCAAATCAAAAGTGTTTGACCAAGGTAGACGATCGCTGTTACGGCCTTCTCCAGGTTCACGATCGCTGTTTCCTACATAAGCATCACCAAATGAACGGCCATCCCCATTTAAATCAGTCGTACCATATTTGGAAGCATCCGGAATTCTGTTTACAGGCTGACCACTTTGAATGAGCGCAGCAAGGGTTAAAGTCAGGTTTTTTTGAGGATAGTAGGATATAATTCCGTTGATTACATGGGTGCGATCATTAATAGAATTAGCCCACTCACGTTCAAAGTTGTTGCTGTCCTCAGCTTTAAAATTGATGTCTTCGGTATTATTTTTCAGCTGTGATAAAGTATAAATCAACCTCCACGATACATTATCTTTTCCTCTTTGTTTTTGAAGATTCACACTTAAGGCATAATATTCTGACTTTCCTTTGGATTCTGACATGACGACATTTCTTGATACCCCTGTGAGTGTCTCACCATTGATGACAGCACTGTTATTAACTATGGCCACTGGCCTTGTCAAATCTGCCTGAGCTTGGGTTCTTATGGTATCTTTAAATGAAAATGCTGCAGGAGCATTTAAGTCGCGAAGTCGGAATAGATTCAGTGATTTGTTATAGACGGCATCAATATAAAAAAGCAGGTCTTCATTTAGTTGTTTTTGGTATCCAAATGCCAATTGATGTGTAAGAGGATTTTGATAGCCACCAGGGTTCAAAATTCTTCTTTCGCCACTAAATGTTTTTTCACGTTGGTTCTGAAGTTCGCTATAGTTAGGACCATTCAAATAAAGAGAAGGGGCATTTGCAGTAACATTTCCGTCAAATGTTATCTTGGACAGATCTGTATTTGACGGCAATATACCTTTGTCGATAAGCGCCTGGAGTTGTTTTTTATAGTCAACTGAAGTTGTATTTTGTTGGAGAGCATCACTATAAACAGAGTAAATAATCTTGTCATAAAATATTCCGTATCCTGCACGTAAACTGCTGGTACTGTTTATTCTGTAATTCAGACTGAAACGTGGTGCAAAATTGTTATAATCTCCCTTTTCACTTCCACCTTTAGAGAGGTTGTCATAGTCATATCTTAAACCCAAATTAGCCGTTAGATTATTGCCAAGACTGATGGCATCTTCTGCATATAAACTAATTATGTTTTGTCGTGTGCCAAATGATGCAGGTCTCAATTCTACATTGTAGTTGACAACATTAACATCGAGTGGCAATGAATTTGGAGAAAGGTCAGCATTTCCTTTTAAAGCATCCAATTGAGATTGAGTTAGTTTTACCACATAATTTCCATTTACATTTCCACCCCCGTAAAGCAAGTGGTCTGAACTTATAATTTCAGCTCCGGTTTTGAAAGTATGGTTGCCTTTGTAAATGGTAAATTTTTGTTGAGCTTGAATTGTTTTTTCATGACTGTCAAAAATATACCCTGGATGACCAAGTACGCCGATTGTTTCGTCGGTAGGGGCTAATACCACTACTTGAGGGCTATTTTGGTTTAAGGCACGACCATAGTTCCATCTGAAACTACTATATTGAATATTGGATTCAGATTTAAATTCATTGCCCTTGTAAGTATTTTGCAGTGCGATTATGGATGAATTTCTATCTTGAAAATTGCCTGCGGAGGGGAAGGTGACTCCACCATCCAGGCCACCGCCTTGCCTTTCAATATTTACAATGCCTACATTTGCCCTTAAACTTGATGAGAATTTTTTAGACCATTTCTGGTCTACTTTGCCGCTAAGATATGTGAAATTATTTTTTCCACTTATGGTTGTGTTGACACCCAGTAATGGACTGGATAATCGATTGTCCTTCAGATCTGTGGTGTGTTCAACATTTATATAGTAAAATGTTTTATTCTTGACAATTGCACCTCCTAAGCCACCACCTATCTGATACCTGCTGAATCCATCTTTTACGAAGTTACCTGAGAGGTCTCTTTGTGCGAAACTGTTTTTTGAATCAATTACGGTACCCGGGCGATTGACAATGAAAAATTCGCCACTTTGAGTATTGCTTCCTGATTTGGAGCTTACATTGATAATTCCGTTTCCGGTATTGCCATATTCTGTTGAAAAATTATTAGTTAGTACGTTAATATTTTGGGTAAAACCCACCGGGATGTTGAATTTCATACCACCCAAAAATCGCTCGTTGTTGTCCATCCCATCAATCAGGTAATTAGTAAACAAGGAGTTGGAACCGTTGATGCTGACATTTGGTGCTTCTGCATAAAAGCCCGTGGCTTGAACAACATTGGGCAGTCTGTATAATAACCTCGAAATATCTCTGCCCTCCAGTGGCAGAGAATTTATTTCTTTTTCTTTGAGGGCTGATGACACTTCTGCATTTCTGATGTTGATTACAGAAGAACCTTTTACCACAATTTCATCCAACTGAATATTGAGTTTTTGACCAATATTTATTGTGACTGATGCATTTGTGTTGCTTTGGAGTTTAATATCAGATGTTTTGGTTGAGTAGTATTTAGTGGTTTCCTCGATCAAGACCTCATAACCTCCGTTGGTTGGAAGTCCGGAGAAAACGACCTTTCCTTTTGAATTGCTTATTTTGGTCTCTTCAATACCGAGTTGTGTGTTTGATAATTTTACAACAACTGACTCAACAGGTAAGTTTTGACTTATATCCAGCACAATTACCTCGAGATCAACCTGACTGAAAGCTATGGTGCAAAACAACATCAGCAATACTAAATGCAATGCTTTTAACATATGATTAAATTTAAAAAATATTAAGAAATGGGTTTAATGCCACTAGAGCATTTTTGAAAAATATTGAAAGAAATGATTAGGATATTGCCGTAACCGGGGGACCTCGAAACTGGAAAATACTTTTATTTTGGGCTGAAAATATTTTCTGAATTTTGGCAAAAACACAATTCAAAAAATGGAATACTTTGAACAGTATGGTTTTTAAAAAAGATAAAAATCCTTTATTCCTGATTTTTTTGAAGTCATTTTTCTCATTCACGTCCAGCTTATATTCGAGATTTACAGCAAGCAGACTAAGCGAATTTAGCTTTTCCTCGAAGGCACTCATCAAATTGCGCGTGCACCATGGTAAGGACTGGAAATCAAGTAAATGATAATTTGATTTATTGATGCCAATGAGGTATAATCCACCTCTCTCATCAGGGCCAAGAATGGTTTTGCCATTTAACAACTGCTCTGCTGTAAAATGGATGTCCTCAACAGTTAAATCAGGGCAATCATTGCCAATGACAATGAGGTTTGAATAGCCTTCCTCAAAACACCCTGATATTGCTTCATCCAGCTTCTCTCCAAAAGTTCGACCCTTCTGCTTTGACTCATCAATTTTAAAAAAAAGGTAAGCCACTTTCATGAATTTTATGGATTGTTCCGGCTCTTAGCCTTTGAAGCAATATAAAGTTATTTGCGTAAGAAACTGAGCCATCAAGTTGTTTGTGGTTGCACTCTGACCTTGCAGACCTTGCAAAAAACAATATTGCTGTAGTTTGAGCCATTTGCAAAGATGCAATTTTTTTTAGAATGCCCGGTTATCAAAAATTAGTGACTTTGGTTAATTTAGTTTGTATTACAATTCTTGATAAGTTGGTTGGGAAAAAATAAAAAGCCCCTGAAAAATCAGAGGCTTTGGTTTCATTTGGTATAGAAGGAGCCTTAGGTAAAGCAAATTACAAGATTTATCTTGCAAATGCTACCGCTCGTTTTTCTCTGATCACTGTAACCTTTATTTGTCCTGGATACTGCATTTCGTCTTGAATACGTTGTGAGATAACAAATGACAACTCATCTGATTGATCATCGGTTACTTTGTCACTTTCTACAATTACACGAAGTTCACGACCTGCTTGCATTGCGTATGCTTTTTGAACGCCACCATATGACATAGCGAGTTCTTCAAGTTCACCAATCCTTTTGAGGTAACTTTCAAGAATCTCTCTTCTTGCACCCGGTCGAGCGCCTGATATAGCATCGCAGGCCTGGACGATTGGCGATATAATGTTGTTCATTTCGATTTCATCGTGGTGGGCACCTACTGCATTTACAATTGATGGATGCTCCTTGTGTTTTTCACAAAGCTGCATACCAAGAATTGCATGCGATAACTCCGTTTCTTCTTCTGAAACCTTTCCTATATCATGAAGAAGTCCGGCACGTTTTGCCATCTTCGCTTGTTTTGCAGTGAGCCCTAACTCTGCGGCCATAATTCCACAAAGGTTGGCTGTTTCGATAGAGTGTTTAAGTAGATTCTGGCCATATGAAGAACGGAATCTCATACGTCCGACCATTTTGATCAGGTATGGTTCGAGTCCATGGATATCCAGGTCAATTACTGTTCTTTCTCCAATTTCGATGATTTGCTCTTCAAGTTGCTTTCGGGTTTTAGCTACAACTTCTTCGATTCTTGCCGGGTGAATTCGGCCGTCGGCTACCAATTTTTTCAAAGATAATCTGCAAATCTCTCTTCTGATGGGGTCAAAACTTGATATTACAATTGCTTCCGGGGTATCATCAACGATAATTTCTGCTCCTGTAGCAGCCTCCAGAGCACGAATGTTTCTGCCTTCACGACCGATGATTTGGCCTTTAAGTTCGTCTGATTCAAGATTAAAGACAGACACCGTATTTTCAATTGTGAATTCTGAAGCCATTCTTTGAATGGTTTGAATGACGATCTTTTTAGCCTCTTTACTTGCATTTAATCTTGCTTGTTCGATGCCTTCTCTGACAATCACCAAAGCGTCGTTTTCTGTTTTGGCTTTTACAGCTGTCAACAATTGCTCTTTTGCTTCTGACTCACTAAGTCTTGCAACTTGTTCGAGGGCTTTGATGTGTGTCTCATTTGCCTTGTCAAGGTCTTCTTTTTTGCGCTGAACAATGGCGAGTTGCCTGTCAAGATTTTCGCGGATGATTTCGACTTCTGTTTCTTTTGCTTCCAGTTCTTCTTTCTGTCGTTTTATTTCATCCTGCTTTTGTTTTATTTCATTGTCAACAGCTTTTACTTGTAGTTCGAGTTCTTTAAGTTCAATTTTTTGTTGTGAAGTAGATTCATCAAACTGCTGTTTCATTTCTGAAAAGCGTTCTCTGGCTTCCTGAATTTTTTTCTGTTTAATTTTTTCATTTGCGGCCTCAGATTTAGCGATTGCCTTTTCGGCATTCATTTCAGCTTCATCAGTAAGCCTTTTAGCAGTAAGCCTCGCTTCTTGTACAATAAGGTCAGCCTGCCGGTTCATTTCGTCAATTTTTTTCCGGTTGGCTGTTCGGTTGAGGACGGTGGTTATCCCGAAGCCGAGCCCGAGACAAATAACACCTATGATTATAGTAGTCATCATTGTAATTAGATATTTATGTTAATTTAAATAATTTTTGTCTGTATTTTGTCGACAATGCCCACTAACATAAACAGAAAGAAAATCTACGAAATTCGAAGATCTATTTGATCTTCCAGATTTTGCATTTTATGAAGAAGTTCAGATTGATTTGGGTTGTATTTAGTATTTTTTTGGTGCTCAATGGACATGGCATAAGTAAACAATGTCATGGCCAAAAAATCCTGGTTATCCTGTTTTCCGTAGGCGTTTTTAAAACCCGCCAGATCTTTTTGTACGGTTTTCATGGCATTTGCTAAAATTTCTTCCTCTCCGTTCTGTACCTCCACCGGGTATGACCTTCCAGCTATTTTTACTTCTAGTATTCTTCCTTTGAACGAGGTCATTATAGTTTAATATTTTTGCAACCAATCAATACAATCTTCAATTTTCTTCACCGCTGATTCTATTTCTTTTTTAACTCTTTTGTTGTCATTTTGCTTTGTCTCAAATTCGAAAGCAATTTGGCTTTGCTGAGCTGTAGTAGTTGGGTTTATCGTTTTTTTTGTTAATAATAAGTTCTCTTCTTTCAGTTTTACAATTTGGTTATTGAGTTCAATATTGTCTTTTTGTAACTCATCATACTTCTGCAATAATCGCAATACCTTTTCCTCTAATTTGGCATACCCGGTATTTAGTTCTTCTTGCATGAAGTAGATTTTGTTTATTGTCTGATGAAGGCGCCTAACTGATCCTCACAATTTTTCATTATTTTAGTTATGAGTTGCTCTACATCTTCATCTTTCAGTGTACCATTCATTTGTTCAAAAATAAAACTAACCGCGTAAGATTTTTTTGTCTCCCCTAATTGTTGTGCATTTTCATAAACATCAAATAGCATCAGTTCTTTCAATAGCGGTTTGCCTACTTTATTCGCAATTTTCGCAATATCCGAAAATTTTACAGATTTTTCAACTATTAACGCCAAATCTCTTCTGACTGATGGAAATTTATTAATTTCGGCTACGTGCAATAATTGTTTACCTGCTAATTTTAGTATTTGATTCCATTCGAATATAGCAGTCCATACTTCTTGTTTTATGTCAAATTTTCTACTTATTGATGATTTTATTTTACCTGCATAGGCCAGCACCATCGGACCTCTGTGCCACTGTAACCCATCTGAAATGTGGGTATTGTTGAAGCTGGATTCCTGGAAACCATGGAGTCCTGTTTTCTTTAAAACATATTCAACGATGGATTTAATGTCTCCAAAACCTAGTTTTGATTTATCTGTATTGTTCCAACTTTCCGGCCAGCGCTGTCCGGTTAAGAAAATAGCTAATTGATCCTTTTCTTCAATTTTCCCATCATTTTGAGAATAAATTCTTCCAAATTCAAAAAATCTGAATTGATTCTGCTGATTGTGTTGCTGTCTATTCAAATTGTATACCAGGGCCTCCAAACCCGATATCAACATGGTCGGACGCATGATGTCGAGATGGATATTTCCGGTGTTGTTTATAAAGACCAGTTGGTCTTGTGGAAACGGTAGAGATTTTTCAAAAAAAGATGACTGTGTAAGGGATACCGACATTATTTCATTCAATCCAATTGCCGCTAAAAGTTTTGCAATATCAGATTTGACGCTTGTCGGGTCAGGATAGACCCCCGGATTATAGGAATAACTTAGTCTGTTGTCAATCGGAATTTCATTCAGACCGTGAATTCTGAATATTTCTTCAATTACATCTACTTCGCGCAGAACATCAGTTTTGTTGGTAGGTATACTTACGGTCAAAGCATCCTGTTCTTCCGAGACAATCCCCATATCTAACAATTGGAGCACTTTTTTCACCTGGTCGGGAGTGAAGGTGATTCCGATAAGTTCATTTATCTTATGGTACCTAATTTTTATTTCCTTGCGTTGAATTGCTTTTGGATAAACATCAATTATGGGTCCGGTTACCTTTGCTTCTAAAATTTGTTCAAACAAAGTAATTGCCCTTTTAATGGCAAAAATTGTTGCTTCGGGGTCACTCCCTTTTTCAAAACACTTTGCTGCATCTGTACGCAACAAATGTTTGGTGCTTGTTTTTCGGATGGAAGAAGCACTGAAAAATGCAGACTCTAAAAAAATTCTGGTGGTATTTTCTGTTACGCCTGTACCTTGACCTCCAAAGACTCCGGCGATGCACATTGGATTCGAATCACCATCACAAATCATTAAGTCACTTTCCAAAAGATTTCTTTCGACACCGTCAAGGGTGATAAAGGGAGTACCTGCAGGCAGATTTTTAACCTTAATAGATTTACCACTTATTTTATCGAGGTCAAAAGCATGCAATGGTTGGCCAGTTTCATGCAGAATGTAATTTGTGATATCGACCACATTGTTTATGGGTCTTTGATCAATAGCAAGAAGTCTGGTTTTGAGCCAGTCAGGAGATTCTTTGACTTTTACGTTTTCTATTATAATTCCTGAATACCTTGGGCAATCTGTCTGATTTTCAACTTCAATTTTAATACTTTGCTCAAAGTTTGAATTCTTTATATCTGCTATTTCTGGCAAATTAAAATGAGCCTCATCAAGATCTCTGTAACGAATGGCAGCATA
Source organism: Saprospiraceae bacterium (assembly GCA_016787375.1). Classification (GTDB taxonomy): domain Bacteria; phylum Bacteroidota; class Bacteroidia; order Chitinophagales; family Saprospiraceae; genus JAEUUM01. Next base: position 11,019 of record JAEUUM010000509.1, on the reverse strand, counting down.
AAGATCACGAGCGACACCTATATGGTTAGTGGCATCTGATCGATTTGGGGTTAAACCAATTTCAAATATTTGGTCAGTAGTAATATTGAAATATTCGGAGGCTCTCATACCTACCTCTGCATTGTCGGGTAAAATCATGATGCCGTCATGGCTTGTTCCCAGGCCCAATTCATCCTCGGCGCAGATCATACCTTCTGACGCTTCGCCTCTTATGTTCCCTTTCTTTATTGTAAATGGAGTGTTGTCTTTTCCGAATACTACTGCTCCCTCTTTGGCGACCAGTACTTTTTGTCCTGCAGCTACATTCGGAGCGCCACAAACAATATGTAGAGGAGATTCATCACCTACATTAACTGTAGTTACTGATAGTTTGTCAGCATTTGGATGTTTAGAACAAGTAAGTACTTCGCCGATTACAATCCCCTTTAATCCACCCTTGATGCTTTCCACTGTTTCCATACCTTCCAGTTCAAGCCCGATATCTGTCAAAATATCACCAATTTTTTCGGGTGTAAGTGAGGTTTTTAGGTAATCTTTGAGCCAGTTGTATGAGATTTTCATGTATTTTGGTCGTATTCATTGTTGGCTGCAAAAATAAAAATATAATTTTGCAACAGTATCAATTAAAACAAATAGTTATACGTTCGCTTTTAAGACAAGTTGTGAAATAAAAATCAAGATTCAGAAAATAACTATTCTATAACTTCTTTTGAGTCGGCCTGAATGATTTCTTTTTTAGAAGCATAAGTAATGAATCCGACAACTTCACAATTTTCAGCAACCCATCCATCCTTTAGTTTATAAGTGTATTTTTTACTAAACTGTTGCTTGGTTTTTGGGTTTTCCGCAACCTGGTCTCCGGTGAAATTTGATACAATACCACGAAGAACATGTTTGTGAACATAGTCTGTGATAAAGCCTTCAGCATTCGGATATTTTTGCCATTCAACTATGTTCGATTCTGTGATCATAACATGGGCTAATATTTTGTCATCAATATTCTCCTTGGCGATGCCATTAATGGTGATAATTACTTCTCGGCTAGAGGCATCATAAGTCGTTTCTAAACTCAACCCATATTTAGCAGGACTTTCAAGCACCTTTTTTACATTGCCAGCCCAGCTTTCCTGATTATAAACCAAATCAGAATTTGAAAAAATTTTCCTGTTGAAAACAGCTGAAGGATAAAAAGGTGGCGGGCCTATGTAATTGTAGATAAAATCTCCGTCTGGTGTTCTAAAGTCCAACTTTGATTTTCCAGGAACAGGAGTAGAGAAAAACCCAGAATGCACGGATATGGGGATCACTTTACCAGGGTATGAAGCAACATAACTCGAAATTTCATCAGAACCTTGAGGGCAATTAACACATTGAACGCCAGTGAATTCCTCTATCACAAGTTTCTGATCTCCAAGGTTACTTGGTGGGCCATAGGCTATAGGAACCTGATCCTCGCAAGCTGTAAATAAAAATACAAAAACTAAAATTATAAGTGGATATTTCATAATAATTTGAAATTTAAAAGTTTGATAATACACTCATTCTGACACCACTGAATGCAGGTTCAAACCTACACACACCTCCAGAGCAGACAATACCTGCAACTTGTTTTACATAATTTAGAGAAACTCTGGTTGATTTAATTGTGTAAACGCCCCCTGCTGTAAAATAGTGTGTTTTTTCTCTTAGTTCAGGGTGTTTGTTCAGAATTTCTTCGTCCTCAGTTAAGTTGTACATATCAGATACAGTCAAAATCCAATGTGGCGCCAAACCCACTTCAATTAAAGCCTGTACCCAACTACCTCTGTCTTGCTTTGTATTTAGGTATTGGCACTCAAATCTGATGGTTTTTTTTGGTGTGAATTTGTATAAAATGTCGGTAAATGGAGTGATTGTTTGAACATTTTCTTCACCTGGTTTGGTTAGGTATATGTCGATGTTATAAACTTGGCGCTGAATTCCTGCATTGATAAACCATTTCTTTTTAAGTTTAATTTGCGCTTCAGCATAATACTCTCTGTAAAGAAGGTCACCATCGAGGTTGTCAATATGGCTGGTGTTAAAGATCAGACCGAGATTTTTGTTGACTTTGTAAGTAATTTCTCCTTGAAATGCTTGCTCAGATAATTCTTGAGTCACTGCGCTATAAAATGCAGTTAGCCTATAGGTATTTGGTCTCGTCATTGGAGGGAGAAAATTAATAGCACCAAAATTGCCTTGTGCAAAAGGATCAATTCGATACCTGAAATTTTCGGTACGCTTGTACTCAAGCGAAACGCCTAATTTATTTGCTGACCATGTTAGTGCGCCATAAATTACCGATCCCGGATTGTCTCTAAATTTTCCAAGTGTAGTAGTTCCGTTTGATAAAGTTACAAGTGCAAGGGGGTCACGGTAAACATCGTGTAATTTATATGCGCCCTCTGTGTACAGAGAAATGTTTTTGTAAGTCAGGGTATTATACAAACTTGTAGCAACAGTATTGTGATACAATTTAACTCCGTCTGATTCTTTATAGTTGCTAACAGTGGCCACCATTTTCTGGATGGTTTCATCATCATAGGTTTGATTTACGATTCCTGCTCCGGGCGCAAGTGTCCAGTTTGAACCTTCTTTGCCGGCTATAAAACCACTTATACTGGCACCTTTAAGCAAGGGGCCTGAGGAACCAAAAAAACTCTTTACTTTACCTGCAAAGGCTTTTACTTTCCAGTCATCTTTTAAATCATAAGCTAGTCTAATTCCATATAATGCATTGTCTATTGCCAGAGGTCTGTCTTCGTAAGCCCTGTAGATGATGCCACTACCTATCTGATCATAAATGTATCCTCCTGATACTTCAAGTTTATTGATTCTTTTACGTATCCACCATGCCCCAATACCCTGACCTGTAAATGAACCGGTAGGGTTGACAATATTCGAATTATTGAACAAATCGAATCTTATACCAACATCCAGATCTTTTTGGGTGTAATTAAGGTTAAGCCATGATTCGGCACCGAACTTTTTATTATCGTACTGTGGAGTATTTGACGCCCCTATTGCGGAATCTCTGAAGAAGAAATTACCATTGGTCTGTAGACTTCCGTAGAATTTACCTTGTTTAGTATCTTCTTGGGCTTGTGTTAAGTTGTAGGTAAGAATAATCGTGAAACACAAAAGAAGAAATGATTTGTTTTTGTTCTGCATGTTAATTTTAAGGTTTCAGTTGTTTTCAGCGGGCAATTTACTTAAAATATCGTTAAACCCTAAACGGTTATAATCAAAAAATTGGCTATTGATAAAAATATTCACCTAACTTTACGCCCACTAATCAAAAACTATGAAAAAAAATCTTTTGTTCTTAATCACCTTTCTTTCACTGACGAGCTTATTTGCACAAAATGCTTTGCCAAACATAGATATTAAAAATCTCGAAGGCAAAACTGTCAAAATCAAAGATCTAGTTAAATCTGACAAAATTACCATACTGAGTTTTTGGGCAACTTGGTGCGCCCCTTGTAAAAAAGAGCTAGATGCAATAGCTGAAAACTGGGAAGAGTGGCAAAGTAAATACAATTGTGATCTGCTTGCAATTACCATTGATGATCAAAGGTCATTGGGAAAGGTGCCGGCTATGGTTAAAGAGAAATCTTGGTCTTTTCAAGTTTTTTCTGATTCCAACAAGCAACTGCTTAATGGTCTGAGCGGTCAAAGTGTACCATTTACAGTTGTAATAGATAAAACCGGCAATGTCGCTTTCATCCACAATGGATATACTCCAGGTGACGAAACAGAACTTGAAGAAAAGATTAAAGAGCTATCAGCTAAATAATATTATTTCTGATTTGTATGAAAATGGGTTGCCTTCATTGCGAGGGCAACCCTTTTTTTGTTACTCCATTAAACCTCAAAAGCTTTAGGCAAATTTCCAAAAAGAATTTTTAACAATACTTATCATTAATTCTGATTTTGAGATAAAGTAATAATAATCTTAAAAAAGCAAAACGAATACTGAGCTTTTCCCTTACTTTCGTCGTTCATTTTAACCAATCAATTAATTAATATGACAGCTATTTCAAAGGAAGAATGGTTTGGGCATCCGAAGGGATTATTTATCCTATTCATGACTGAAATGTGGGAACGTTTTACTTTTTATGGTATGCGCGCCCTTCTGATTCTTTTTATGACCTCTCAAATGCAGTTTGAGGACTCAAAAGCAAATCTTACTTACGGGGCTTATCAGGCTTTTGTGTATACCATGCCGGTTTGGGGTGGCTGGTTGGCAGATAAACTCATCGGACAGCGAATATCAATCATGTGGGGCGGTATCATGATGGCGATCGGTAATTTCACACTTGCTATTCCCGGCGATACTGCTTTCTTCCTGGGACTTGGGATGATCATCATGGGTAATGGATATTTTAAACCCAACATTTCTACAATGGTTGGTGATCTTTATGCTGAGCATGATGAAAGGAGGGATTCAGGATTCTCTATATTCTATATGGGTATCAATGTGGGAGCAACCCTTGGTGGACTCATTTGTGGTTACGTTGGCCAGACCATAAATTGGCATTTGGGTTTTGCTTTAGCAGGATTTTTTATGCTGCTTGGCTTAATGGTATTCAGAAAAGGTCAATCTACACTTGGCAATGTTGGTCTGCCCCCTGAAAATACTCAAATGAATAAAAAAGTACTGAGTTTTCTGAGCATGAAAAATGCCATCCTGATATTGAGTGTATTAATGGTTCCTGTATTTGCTTTCCTTTTGGTAAATTACAAAATGATCAACTATATCATCAATCCGATCGGAATTGTGATGTTGTTGTATGTCATCTATTTTGGGCTCAAAGAGGGCTCAGTTGCATTTGGGAGGCTCATGGTAGCTTTGGTTCTTATATTTTTCTCCATGCTGTTTTGGTCATTTTACGAACAAGGTGGTGGTTCGCTCAACTTGTATGCTGCCAGAAATGTGAACATGAACTTTTTTGGGATTCATCTATCATCAGCAGCTCTTAATAACTCAATAAATGGTGCTATGGTTGTAATAATGAGTCCGGTTTTTGGATGGTTATGGGTCAAGTTGTCAAAATTGAATGCAAATCCCAATTCATTGGTAAAATTCGGACTTGGCCTAGTTCAGTTGGGTCTTGGATTCTATATGTTTGTTTTGGGTGCCAAAACTGCTGATAATGGCATGGTCAATCTGTTCTGGTTTGCAGCAGGATATTTTTTCATGACAACCGGCGAATTGTGTCTTTCACCAATAGGACTTTCTGCCATTACTAAACTTTCGCCTCCTAAAATGGTCGGTCTAATGATGGGAATGTGGTTTCTTGCCAGTGCTTTTGGGCAATATCTGGCCGGTATTATTGGAACCATGATGGCCATTCCGGCTGAATCTGAGACAGGAGCAAAATTGACTGCAATGGAATCTTTACCCATTTATACCGGTATTTTTAATCAGATAACAATGGTTTCACTTGCCAGTGGATTGTTTTTGCTGGTTGTTTCGCCGTTTTTAAGAAGATTCATGCACGGCGTGAAATAAACGTTGACAGAAGATTAAAATGTAGCTTGGGCAGGCGCCATTTTTAATAAATTTGGATTTTAAAGAATTCGGATTAATTTTGACGATTAATTATAATTTTAAAATAGCTGATCAAAAAACGTTTTTCTAACACCAATCACTAAATTTTCAACTTATGAATGCAGAAACTACTCAGAGCAGCCATCCTAAAGGGCTGTACCTGTTATTTTTTACTGAAATGTGGGAGCGATTCAGTTACTACGGTATGCGTGCAATTTTTATCTTATTTTTGACAAAAGCGTTGTTCTTGTCAAGTAAAGATGGCTCTAATGTATATGGTAGTTTTACCGGATTGGTCTATTTGACACCACTTTTAGGGGGATATTTGTGTGATAAGTTTTTAGGAAATAGAAGGAGTATCTTTATAGGTGGAGTGCTGATGGCCATTGGACAGTTTATGATGTTTTTATGTGGAAGCATGATCAGTAACAATACCACCGCTGACACAGTTCCGCCAACAGCATTAACACTAATGTGGGCAGGTTTGACTGTACTGATTATTGGTAATGGGTTTTTCAAGCCAAACATTTCAACCATGGTTGGTCAATTGTATCCAAAAGGTGATAGAAAAGTAGATAGTGCTTTTACTATTTTCTACATGGGTATAAACCTTGGTGCATTTTTCTCTCCACTTATATGTGGTGGACTGGGTGATACAGGTAGTATTGGTGATTTTAAATATGGATTTCTAGCAGCTTGTGTGGGGATGATTATAAGCATTATTTCGTTCGAATTGTTGAAAAACAAGTATTTGATGGGGCCTGATGGAAATGCCATCGGAATGCCGGTTAAAACTTTGGATGCTAAAAATCTCGGAATAGTTATTGGATCTTTTGTTTTAATCTTCTTTTTGTTGAGTTTCAAAAATATGTTTAAAAGTGACGTAGATTTGATTGGCTACCTTATATATGGTGCCATGATCATCGTACCATTGGTTATTATCACCGATAAGTCATTAACTCCCGAAGAAAAATCCCGAATTGCTGTAATATTTATCCTTGCTTTTTTTGTAATATTCTTTTGGAGCGCATTTGAGCAAGCGGGCGCTTCCCTGACCATCTTTGCTGATTCTCAAACCAACCGTAACATAGGAAGCTGGACCATGCCGGCAAGTTGGTTTCAGTCAGTTAATCCATTAGGCATCATCGTTTTGGCTCCGATATTTACTTATTTCTGGGGAATGCTACATAGTAAAAACCTTGAGCCTGCCTCACCTATGAAAATGGCATGGGGTCTATTGTTGCTTTGTCTTGGGTATATTGTGATTGCATTTGCAGTTCATGGTGTTGACAGTTCAATCAAAATCAGTATGTGGTGGTTAATTGCGCTTTACTTATTACACACCATGGGTGAGCTATGTTTGTCTCCAATCGGACTATCAATGGTCTCTAAATTGGCACCTTTAAGATTTTCGTCTCTTTTGATGGGTACCTGGTTCTTAGCCAATGCAGCTGCAAACAAGCTTGCAGGTACACTGAGTGCTTTAATTCCACCCGGAGCAGGCGAAAATGCAGGAACAGCGACTGATTTCCCATCAATCATGGGCTTTCAAATAACCAATCTATATCAGTTCTTTATGGTATTCATCATAATGAGTGGTGTAGCTGCGGCAATATTGTTTTTGTTAAGTGGTGTATTAAGAAAAATGATGCACGGCATTAAATAAATATTTTTTCCTCGTAGTAATTAGCCTTTCTGATTTTATATCAGAAAGGCTAATTTTTTTAACTTCCCTAAATATTACTTGCCCAACATTTTTTTGACCTTTAGCAACAATTTAACCCAGTAAGGTAGCCGCTCTTTTGATATCTGATAATATTTTGATGTAGTTGCTCCAAATCCTTGATTGAATCTAGCTATGCCTTCTATCGATGAGCCTTCGAAGTCAAATGTGATTGGTTTTTCTGAATTTTCCCAAAATAATGCATCCAACAGTTTATACATGCCGCCAGTATCTCTCCCTTTTTTGGTTGAAAAAGGCAAAACATAGTAAATTCGATTGTGAGACTTTAACAGAAAAGCTGCACTTAAAATATTACCCATGCGATCACCCCAAACCCTGAAGAATCCATTTTTTTTATGAATTGAAATTTGCATTAGGGCAATTAATCCTTTTCTCTGACTTTCACTATAATCGCGTATCCTCCCTTTAAATTCTGACAAAAATTGATCAACAAATTCTTCCGGGCTAATATTGTCCATTGGAACGAGTGCTGCTCCTTTCGACTTTTTGATGTTTCGCTTATGGTTTTCTGAAAATCTTGATTCAATGATGTTGTATTCTTCAGATAAAGATAAACTCATATTTATCCTTTCTGTGACCTTCCAGTCTTTCAATTGTGGTAAAGGGTTGCCCTCATTCAACTGTAAGTCAACTGATTTAAAATGATCAGGAATTTGGTTAAGAAATTCGTGAAGTAAGTCTTCCGTTACAGTTCCTTCACTTAAAAATAATCCGAGTTGTTGACAAACTCTTGGTTGGAATATACGCTTTATACTTGGAATGTTTTCGGTCCAGGGCAATGGAAATACAGCACTATAATCTTCAAATATCAATGCGTCCCATTCAGGTGACATACAATCGAGATACCATGAGTAGGCAAAGATCTTGCCCTGTGGTGAATTTTTGATTGTTTCATCCCATTTGATCTTGTCAATTTCTGAATTTATTAGATACTTTATTCTCATTTTCTATACAAAGACACAATCGCCATCACCATCGGTAAAAACCAATGTTTCAAGTTTTGTTAACCCAATCAGGGATTTTGAAACCATGTATGATCTGGTGGTATTCTTATAAAACAATCTTCTTTTACCCCATTTTATCAATTCTTTATTTAGGAGTGAGTGGTAAGATATGATCTTGCTAATTTTCTCTTTTTCTGCAAATTGTTGAATGTATTTTGCTGTAGTATCCAACTCCTTAAATTTAACAAAAATATACGGAATTCGCAGGGCACCATCACGAACTGTCAACATTACAATCCCCTGTAACGTTCCTTTGAAAAATATCTCCAAAAATTGAGTTGAAAAACTTTTAGCAAACACAGAAAAGTAATATTTTTTTGACTGCATTAGAGCTTCAGCGTCACTCGCTATCCAGGGATATTTAACAATCCATTCCAACTCTTTTGAGCGCCTGTTGGTGGTTGAATATGCTCCAAATTCCTGGATGTGGTTTATTGCTTCAGCATTCAGGCCTCCGGATAATTTAAATTGGTACTGTTCATCAAAAGGTAAGGGCTTCGTAATGGTATTTTTTATTGCTCCGAACGAATCAATCAGCTTATCGGTTAATTTTAGAATGCTTCTTATTCTATTGAGATTGGGCATTCTTTTTATTAAAACAGCTTCCAGAGGTGATTTATAGTAAATGATGATGCCTGATTTTTTTACATTCTGTGTGTAAAAACCTGTTGAGAGCATCACTTCAGCATTTTGTTGTGTGTATTCAGTGCCTATTAATCTTCCCTCCCAGGCTTCATGAGCCATCTGGTGCAATTTTTTGCCTATACCCAAATGCCGATGGGCGTTATCTACCCAAATACCGCTCAACCAAGCGAAATGAATGGTGGTTAAATCCGCTTGAATGTCATCCGGTAAAAGGGTTCTGTAGGCGATAAGTGTTTCATTATGGTATGCGACAATAAGTATTACATCTGAAATTAAAGCTCTGGGATTATTTAAAAAAGAGGCCAAACGTAAGCTTGAAAATGGTAGGATTGCTTGAGATGTAAGTTTGATCAGTGTGTCAACTTGGTTCAAATCTTCAATCGTAAACTGCTCAAATCTAATATTCTCTGAGTGGTTTTTAAGCATGTTTCACGATGTGTTTACCGAGGAGTTTTTTTACATAATACATTCCGGACTGTTGTAGAAGCAAATCCTGTATTCTGTAAACGCTCTTCTCAATTGGGATTCTCTGAAAATGTCCCGGAAAAGAATCTGATTTAAATCCTGCACACCCAAAAGAAAGGTCAACCTGTGTATGAAGCCATTCAAAGAATGCCAAAGAAACCTTATGATCAGTAAACGGAAAAGCAAATGAACTGACCATCGGATTAAATTTCTCCTTTATGTATTGTACACTTTTTAAAGTTTGATCTTGCTGTTCTTCAAAACTCAATAATTCATACTCAGGATGATCCCAACTATGTGCTCCGATATGAAATCCGGCTTGCTGAATATTATGGAGTTGCTGTGTTGTAAGGTACAGCGGATTTTTATGCAAGATTTCTTTCCATGAAATTCCTAGCAGGTTAACACATTCATCAAGTTTATTTTTGTTTGGATAGCGGATATCAAGTATGAAATTTTTTATGTTACTAAAGTTGTTCGGCACTTTTAAGAAATCGGAAACCAGATTTACACCAGATTGATTTATCTGGAGCCAGTCAAGCAGTAAACTCGCCTTGTAACGATGCATAATGTTTGCATCATCAATGAAAGCCGGGTTGATGAAAAAAGTCGCCGGAATGCCTTTTTTATACAAAACAGGAGCAATCAATTCATAATTTGAAGCCAGTCCATCATCAATGGTAATATGAAAAGCCGGTTTTTTTTTGGAAGTATTTTTATGATTTAATATTTCTTGAAGGTCGACGGGTTCAAAGTGTTTGAGTAAAAAGTCAAGTTCATGTTCGAATTCGATTTCAGTTCGGTTTTGATACAGAAACTTGGTGTAAGGGAGACTATGATTAAACCCCGTAGTGTGATATAGAGGCAATATGAAAGGTATTCCAGTTTGCTTTATCATACCTTTCAGTGGCAACAAGGAGCTAATCCAGTACTTTTTCATTTTGACTTAAAAGTTAGCCTAAAATTAATAAATTTTTCTAAGTCTCTATTCTGAAATTTTCCTGATTATGTTTAAACCATCCCTGAGCGGTAAGATATAATTTTCTACTCTGCTGTCTTTATTGACTTTATCATTGAACGAGTGAATGGCAGCCGTGTCCTTGTCATGTTTTTCATTGATGACTTTACCACTCCAAAGAACGTTGTCAGCTATTATGTACCCGCCTATTTTTACAGATGGAAAAACCAGGTCATAATATGCAGAATACTCCAACTTGGCTGCGTCTATAAAAACAAGATCAAAAATTTCATTCAAAGATGAAATAATCTCCTTAGCATCGCCGATATGCAGTTTTATTTGTTGGGCAAACAAAGATTTTGAAAAAAAATTCAGGATAAATGGTTCCAATTCTTCATTCACTTCAATGGTATGTAGCACACCTTTTTCAGCTAAACCCTCCGCAAGGCAAAGTGAGGCATATCCGGTAAATGTTCCAATTTCAAGTATTCGGTTTGGCGTCATCATTTTGCTGATCATGCTCAGAAAAGCACCTTGTATATGACCACTTAACATATTCGGCAAAAGTGTACGCAAATGTGTTTGCCGGGTTAATTCAGTAAGTAAAGATGATTCCGGGCTGGAAAATGCA
>JAEUUM010000501.1 GCA_016787375.1 Saprospiraceae bacterium | reverse complement strand
AAGTACACTTATTTTGGACATATTCGCCTCCAGGGCTCAGTCAGCACAAGCCAAAACACAAGTCGAACTTGCCCAACTTCAATACCTCCTCCCACGATTACGCGGTATGTGGACACACCTTGAACGTCAACGAGGAGGAATCGGTATGAGGGGACCGGGTGAAAAGGAAATTGAAACTGACAGGCGTATAGTCCGGGACATTATTTCAGGATTAAAGAAAGATCTTGAAAAAATAGAAAGACAAGCACAAACACAGCGCAAAACACGAGGCGAAATGATCAGGGTAGCTTTGGTTGGCTACACCAATGTTGGAAAGTCTACATTAATGAATCTGATTAGCAAATCTGAAGTATTTGCAGAAAATAAACTTTTTGCAACACTTGACACAACAGTCCGAAAGGTTGTGTTTGGCAAAATGCCTTTTCTGTTGTCAGATACTGTAGGGTTTATTCGAAAATTACCACACCATCTGGTTGAAAGTTTTAAATCAACGCTTGATGAAGTCAGGGAGAGTGACATATTGCTTCATGTAGTTGATTTTGCCCATCCCCAATACGAAGATCATATTGCAACCGTCAACCAGACATTGCAAGACATCAATTGCCGTGACAAACCAACCCTTTTGGTTTTTAATAAAATGGACTTATACCGTGAACGCAATTTTGACCAACTGCTTGATTCTGAAACCAAGGCAGACATTGAGAAAGAAATTCTCGAAAATCTCAGCAATAAGTATGACACATCTACTATCCTTATTTCAGCACAAACTGGCGAAAATATCCCAGAACTTAAAGACAAAATAGCCGAAATGGTCGAAAAACAATACATGATACGTTATCCTTACAGAAACAACAAATGGTAATATGCAAAGTATAGAATCAAAATATGCAAAATTATTGACCTCCTATTGCCTTGAACTAAAAGAAGGTGAAAAGGTATTTATTAAATCTACAACTTTAGCAGAACCTTTGGTTCAGGAAGTCTATCGTTATGCACTTGCAGCCGGAGCCATTGTTGAAGTTGACCTTGATTTTCGTGAAAAAAACAACATATTTCTCAATACAGCCAAAGAACAGCAACTCAACTATGTTTCGCCATTGTTTTACCAGGCCATGGACAAGTTTGATGCATATTTGCATATCAGAGCACCTTTTAATTTAAGGGAAGATGCCAACGTACCTTCTGATGCTGCTAAAATCAGAGCCAAAGCACTTGAAAAAGCAAACAATAGATACTTCACCAGAATAGCTGATCGCTCCCTGAAAAGATGTCTTTGCCAGTATCCAACACAGGCGTCTGCACAGGAAGCCGGAATGTCCTTGTCAGAATACGAATCTTTTGTGTATCGTGCTTGCAAACTGCACCTTGATGAGCCTGAAAACGGTTGGTTAATGGTGAGAGCCGAGCAACAGCGAATAGTGGACCATCTGAATAAATCAAAAAGTGTTCAATATTTAGGGCCTGATATCGATATAACATTTTCAGTAAAAGGCCGAACCTGGATCAATTCTGATGGTAGAAGTAATATGCCAAGTGGTGAAGTATTTACTGCTCCGGTTGAAAATTCTGTGGAAGGCAAAATCAGGTTTAGTTTCCCTGCGATCCACGGTGGGAATGAAGTAGAACAAGCGACATTGTGGGTCAAGAAAGGGACTATCTACAAATGGGAAGCTGCCAAAGGTCAGGAGTACCTTGATAAAATATTCAAGATACCCGGAACCACGCGTTTTGGAGAAGCAGCGATCGGAACGAATTATGAAATACAGAAAATTACAAAGAATATCCTCTTTGATGAAAAGATAGGAGGATCAATTCACATGGCTATAGGGCAATCATATTTGCAGTGTGGTGGCAAAAACAAAAGTACCGTTCACTGGGATATGATATCTGATATGCAAAATGGCGGTGAAATCTGGACAGATGGTGAAATGATTTATAAAGATGGGAAGTTTTTGATATAGTGTGATCCTCTATCCCTACTTCATAACCAATACCTTTTTAGATACAAAACCACCCGTATCAAATTCTGCTGTAGCGACATAACATGCAGGAGGCAAATAACTATGATTTAAAACAATTTCTTTGCTGTAATCCTGAAAAGGTATTACATCAAAGCACTCTATAGACAACAAACGACCGAGCATATCATATATTTTCAAACATACCCGTTTTGTGCCAAGCGGTATGTTC
>JAEUUM010000166.1 GCA_016787375.1 Saprospiraceae bacterium | reverse complement strand
AATAGTTTTATTTATATTATTTGTGACATTATTAATTTAAATAATAGGTAAAAAAAAAGCTATGTCCGAGGACATAGCCAAATTTACCCAATTAAGGTAAGGGATTTTCGGTTTTTTGGGAACACATTTAAACAAATAATTCCGAGGGATAGCGGTCTTATTTGGCAAGTCTCACCTTCTATTAAAATAGTTGGAAGAAACTTACATAAAAAGTAAAACAAATTATATGCCAATTTTTAATATATGTAAAATATAATTAAAATATATTGGCTAATTTTGAGATTATTAAGCATTATTAATTTTCGTTATGTATCCATGATGATTAATCCGCTACCCTTTAGACGGTATTTTTCAGTTAATACCAGTAAAAAGTCACAGTTCAGCATATCCATAATGGCTTAGAAAAACCATTTTGGTAATATATAATTTACTTTTTGAGCTTAAATTTTCCAGTTTACTTCATTTATTATGTCACACAATTATCGAAACTAATTTCTTCATATTCATAAATTATATATAAATTAGATTTTTATTAAACGATCTGAAACAACAACAAACAAGTATGCATTTGTATACATCAAATTCTCATTTGTCTGAAATACAGGAAGCACCTGAGAGATTTTCAGAACTTATCCGCAAAAGGTCATCCCTTGAATCGTCCAAATTTCAATTGACTTTAATTTTTCTGCTGATTACCGGTATAATTGGTCTTGTATTATTCTTTTTTTTAATGTAGTTTTGTTGGAACAAGTGAACCCCTTTAAACAATAGAATATAGCATGCAAAATCCACTTAAAGATCTGGTTGAAAGATCGGCATTTGGTGTGTGTAGTTACCTTGGTGACAAAATGGGCATCAGCCCGTCAAGGGTGCGAATGTACTTTTGTTACGTTTCATTCCTAACCATCGGTTCTCCGGTTGTCATTTATTTGTTTGCCGCTTTTTGGCTAAACATCAAAAACTACCTCAGAAGAAGCAGAAATGCCATTTGGCATTAAGTTGTTGCTTTTGGAAAACTTCAAATGAATCGGTTCTTAAATTCAGATTAACTCAACCTCCGATTTCAACACTATTTGTCGAAGTCTAGATACATTTATACCCTTACTGTGTAAATGCAAATTGTATAATGTTGGCACCCATTTTTAGAGCTGCTTGTCGGATTGCGGGCTCATCTTTATGAACTTCAGGAGATTCCCATCCATCACTTATGTTGCTTTCAAATGAATAGAAACACACCATTCGACCCTGGTTAAAAATACCAAATCCCTGAGTAGGTTTATCATTATGTTTGTGAACCTTGGGTAATCCTCTTGGAAAATCATATTTCTGATGATATATCGGGTGATTGAATGGAACTTCCTTTAAATCAGATTGTGGAAAGATCTTTTTTAACACCGGTCTAATGAATGGATCAATTCCAAAATCATCGTCAATGAATAAAAATCCACCTGCAAGCATATAGTTTCTTAGGTTTTCTGCCTCCTGATCACTCAAGATTATGTTACCATGTCCGGTCAAAAATAACAGCGGATAATTAAAAACCTCAGCACTGCCCACATCCACAGTGGCATAATCAACCGAAAAGCCAGTATTCAAATTTTGATTGGTAAATTTTACAAGATTTTCCAATGCATCTACCACCGAATACCAATCTCCCCCGCCATTATACTTCAGCAAAGCTATTTTTAAGGAATTATTCTGTGCTTGGGATAATATTATTGACGAAACTAAAAGTGTAAGCGTAAAAACAAATTTTCTCATTCAGGGCAAGTTTTTTAGTATAAACGCTAAAGATGGTCAATTTGATGCAAAAACTACAGCAATGCCTGATGAAAACCAATACATGCATAAATACCGGCCGTTTCAGTACGCAACCTGCTTTTACCCAATGAAACACCAATAAATCGATTATTTTCAGCTATGCTTATCTCTTGTTCCGTAAAATCTCCCTCAGGTCCGATGCATATTAAGATACTTTTATTGGGTTTTACGAATTTTGAAAAATGAGGCAATTCTTCCGACACACAATGAGCTATGAGATTTATATCCTTTAATTCGGATTTAATCATGTCGTCAAATTTAGTTAGTGGTGCAATTTCCGGCAAAAAATTATGATTTGATTGTTTCATGGCGGCTATTGCCAATTTTTGAAGTCGTTCAGGTTTGATTACGGTACGTTCAGATCGTTTGCTTATAATAGGAATTATTCGTCCAACACCAATTTCGGTAGCTTTTTCAACAAACCACTCAAATCTGTCAATATTTTTTGTTGGGGCAATAGCAATACCTAGCAGAGAATGTACTGAAAATGAACTTTTAGTTTCCTTTTCTATCTTTAACCTGACAAAAGCCTTGGATTTGTCGATAATACTACAAACGAACATACTTCCTGCTCCGTTTGTTACGTTTATTTGATCACCAATCGAATGACGTAAAACATTGACACAATGGTGTGCTTCTTCACCTTCAATAAAAAGAAAATCACCCTCTTGCCGGGTTGTGTAAAATAATTGCATCCGGAATTGAACTTGTATTAGTACTTTTACATCTTTAAACTAAAGAACCACAAAAATAGATACTTACACTTTATAAACTACAATAAATTTAAATGGGAATATTAATAATGATAGGACAGATCATGCTGAGTTTGATGATTCTGGTCATTTTACATGAACTTGGGCATTTCATTCCGGCAAGATGGTTTAATACTAGAGTTGAAAAATTTTATCTTTTCTTCGACCCTTGGTTTTCACTGGCAAAAAAGAAAATAGGCGATACAGAATATGGCATAGGATGGCTGCCTCTGGGTGGATATGTAAAAATATCCGGGATGGTAGACGAAAGTATGGATATTGAGCAAATGAAAGAACCTGCAAAACCTTGGGAATTTCGGTCAAAGACTGCATGGCAGCGCCTTGTAATAATG
>JAEUUM010000478.1 GCA_016787375.1 Saprospiraceae bacterium | reverse complement strand
CCCACAAACAAAACTGTATCTCCTTCGCTAATCTTTCCACTTTTACGCCATTGGTCAAAAGCCATTGGCAAACATGCAGAACCCGTATACCCATAAAAATGCATGATGGTAGCAGCCTTTTCAATGGGCTGATTGATCCTGACCATGGTTTCTTGTATCGAAGATATGTTGATCTGTGTAAAAAAATAATGATCTATGTCATCACATGTAATTCTGGCTTTATGACAAATGTCATGAATTAGTTTTGTCCATACCTCCGGATTAACATCGGATGGAATTTTTTTCACAAATTGAAGTTTGTGCATTTTTTTATCAACGCTCTCGTGAGTAATTGGAAATCTTGTTCCTCCTCCATAAATTCCCATTGATTCACAATATTGTCCGTCAGTCAATAATTTACTGGCTTGAAATCCACGAAATTTATTTTCTTCAACGCCGAGTATAACTGTCCCGGCACCATCTGCAAACAGTGTGACTGTTTTTTTATCTGTTAAATTTAAGTGCTTACTCATGGCATAGGCACCTACCACCATCACATAATTATATTCTTCGTCTGTCTGGATGTATTTTGATCCTATATCAAGTGCTGTTACAAATCCGGCACAAGCAGTATTCACATCAAAAGTTCCGGCATTTTTGAGCGATAATCTATTTTGAACGATGGATGCGGTTGAAGGTGAAATATATTCGGGTGTATCTGTACCTATGATAAGCAAGTCAATTTTATCTGGTGACAATCCTGCATCATTTAATGCGATTTCACAAGATTTGGTAACAAGATCGGCTAAACTTTCATTTTCTGAACACCATCTTCGCTCAAAGATCTGCACATGTTCACGAAGCCATGTATCAACATCTTCTCCTAAAATAGAGTTAAACCATGAGTTTGGCACTACCCTTTCAGGTGCATAAAACCCTGAGCCTATGATAATGGCATTTCTCATTTTGTTATTTCTCTACATTTTTTGGAAGTGAATTACCTAAAAATAAATATAACCCAAATCCTACTACTGTTGCAGAAATGATTGCGAAAGTGGCTGCAACTGCAGGATTTTTTACTACCCCACTCGTGTAAGGTGTTAACTCTCCGTAATAAACACTAAAGTGGACCAAAATAGCAGTGATTGCTGCTGAAATTGGAGCAATCTTTGGAACATTTTTTAAAAAAATTCCCTGTAAAACCGGGACAAATGCAGCAGAAAAATATGCATAAACTCCATTTTGCGCCAAAATACCCACGCTAAGTTTTGGATTCATCAATTGTTGCCTGCTCCAAAAAATGGTAATTACTGCAAGGCATATTATTACAAACTTATTCACCCATTTTAATCTTGATTGAAGGATTGTATCATCCAATAATTTATTGTAGAAAACAGGTCTTATCAAATCAGAGGTAATGGTTGTTGAAACTGATTGTATCAGTCCTTCTAATGTTGATAAACCTGCTGACAGCAGACCAACAATAATAATTAACCCTGTAAAGTTTGAGAAATTCTTGACAACATAAACTGACATGATACTATCCATCTTGATGGGTTGACCATTATATGTAAGATCAGGGAAATCAATTCGGGCATAAAATCCGACAAACAAAACACAAAAAAATACTGATTCAAAAAGTATGGTGTAAAACAAAAACTTATTCAAGGAAGCCCCTTTTTCCAACATCAATGACCGTGTAATGATGTGAGGTTGACAAACAATTGCAATTCCAATTATTAAGTTACAAAACAAAACCTCAAACCAATCTCTGAACAATGGACTTGTCTGATTAAAATTTCTAGTAAG
>JAEUUM010000455.1 GCA_016787375.1 Saprospiraceae bacterium | reverse complement strand
ATCTGCTAATATTTTTCTGTTGATTGCTGAAAGTTCGTTTTGCCGTTTTTTAAAATTGTTCTTGTATAGATTAAAACTTGCATTAAAGCTGGTCTCTGCACTATGTTTATCACCAAGATTGAGATATTGGAGATAATGTAAATAACTCAAATAAGCCTCCGGATTTATTCCATTTAATGGCTCACTGAATCTGAGCAATTCATGTTTCACTATTTTAAAGCATGAATCCCGGTCACCATGCTCGTATAAAAACCGTAAATATTTGGTTCTGCCAGTAAAATCAGGTACCTGATTTGTTAAATTACTGGCTACACTCCAATATTTGCTGTAGCAATAAGAGGCAGAATCCTGCTTTAATTCAAGGTACATATCACCCAGATTCTGAAGAATACTTAAAAAGTTTATAGAGGTCGTGTCGTTGAAAGATTGTGTCAAATTATAGGCCTCACGGTAAGCGTTTTTGGCCCCTTCAATGTCCCCTTTCCTCCTTTTTAGATGACCGGATTCGGATATTAGTTCAAGTATTTCGGGGCTTTTACCATTGTAAAAACCTAAAGCGAGTGAATATGACTCATTCAGATATTTTTCGGCAATATCAAGTTCTTCTAAATTTTTATAGCAAGTTGATAAATTGAGCAAAGCTGTGATCCTGTTCATGACAAACTTTTCCTCAGTATTTTGACCAATTTGTTTCAAAATAAGCTCATAGTATCCAATCGCTTTGCGGTAATCTTTCAAATAAAAGGCTATTACTCCCAAATTTGCGATGATTCCTTTGAGGTTTTGATGCTCCGGAGCAAGTCGCTCGTAAAGGGCTTTGGATCTTTCAAGATAATAAAGTGCATTTTCGAAATTGTTCTTTTGAATTAGAAGCCCTCCAAAATTCATATATGTAAGCGCCAGATTCAGATTTCCTTCAGGATAAAGAGCCTCTCTGGTGCGTAGCGCTTCATTCATATAATATTCTGCAGAATCAAGAAGTCCTTTTTGGAAAAAAACCAGTCCGGTATTTTGGGCTGAACCGGCAGTCAGGTTGCTTTTTGAGCCAAATTTATCCAATCTGATCTTATATGCCAGTTTGAAACGTTTCATGGCCTCGTCCAGATTGCCTTTTCGAAAATAGCTTCCTCCGAGATAATGATTGGCATCCCCAACGTAATTGTGGTTAGGGCCATAAATCTTTGTCCAAATTTTCTCAGAAACAGATAGCTGTTCAATGGCGAGATCATAATTGCCAAAATCATTGTTACAAAGCCCCAAATAAGAATAAGCATTTGCCACCTGATAGCTTACAGAATCTAAATTGTTGCGGTAAAAGATCAGTGCTTTGTTCGCCAACTCAAAAGCAACTTTGGGTTTGCCGGTATCAAGATTCTTTCTTGCTTCTCCTATCATACTGTCCGCTTGGTGAAGGAGGGTGGCTTTTTGGAGGTAGTCGATGTTTTGAGACCAGGTGATAACACCAATAAATACTGAAATAACAAAACTGATTACTTTTTTCATTTAAATCTTGTGCACTACTTATCTTATATAGTCATTTATTGAATTCTTTCATTTTCCCTCATTTTCTTTAGGATCCGTATCCGTCAATACCACATTGATCTTAGTATCAGAATTTGGTTTAGACTTTTTAACTTTTAGTACCAGCACTTTACTGGTATCTGTATCTGTCAGGGAAATATTGGTAAATCCAGCGGAATCTTTTAAATAGCATTCTTTAAATGACGAACCAAACAACGAGACATAGCTGTAATCTGAATTTCGATCATTTCCGTCCTTAAAACGAGAATACCACCTTGACAACCCCTCACCATTTTTTGCATAACCACTAACAGAAACATAATTGTTGGTACAACCCAATCCACCTGAATTATTATCATCCAAAACTATTTCTAAATTTTCTGGAAAAAGATTTCGAGGTTCAAGGATAATTGAAATATCATCGAATTTATTATTTATATTATTTTGCACAGAAATGCTTATGGTTCTATTATATGGAGGAAATGGAAAACGACCATTTTGTGCGGTTCTCAAAGAATCATCGTAAATGTAATTTACAGCTAGGGGATTACCGTTGTTGTCAGTAACTTTGACATCCTTAAGAACAATTAATTTTTCCTTGTTTTTTTTGTTCGTACAAGCAAATAACAAAAACATTAACAACACAAAAAAGGCAAAAGAAAAATTCTTATTTTTCATGATAAATTTTTAAAAGGTTTAGAATTTATTAGTACTCAATTCCCATCACCATCTATTTCAGGTTGTGAGGTAGAACTATTGTCATTTTGACCTACCATACCTGGATCAACATCCGTCAAAACAACATTTATGCTACTGTCTGAATTTGG
>JAEUUM010000412.1 GCA_016787375.1 Saprospiraceae bacterium | reverse complement strand
CATGAATAGAACAGGGTTGTTGGTGAAAAACAGCTTGATGAACAAGGTAAGTTTTACAAGCAGTTACATAGATTCTAAATACAATGCTGTGTCTTTATTTAATACGAGTTTTAGTAATGTTGGCATCAAAGAAAACATATTAAGTGTAACCGATGGTACATCACCGGGATCATCAGTAGTATCAAATGTTAACAACAACTTTATGGCAGGCAATTATCCTGAAGGGGTGTTAGTAGAGAGCAATACACTTACAGCCAATGGAGATGCCGTGGGTATAAGGTCAAGCTTTAATACATTTACCAGCATTGAGAGTAACATCATACGCACCCAAAGCAAATCAAAAGGAGATGGAGTAGTGTTGGAAAATGACTTTGGAACGGTAGTGAGCTGCAACCAGTTTATACAAAATGGAAGTACCGAAGACAATA
Source organism: Saprospiraceae bacterium (assembly GCA_016787375.1). Taxonomy (GTDB): domain Bacteria; phylum Bacteroidota; class Bacteroidia; order Chitinophagales; family Saprospiraceae; genus JAEUUM01. The sequence continues at coordinate 7,536 of JAEUUM010000412.1, read as the reverse complement.
AAGCAGCAGGTATATTCAATAAGACAGCGGCATTTTCATTTATACAATGCAATGAGATGAATGACTTTCCGAAGGGGATGGAGTTTTTCGGGCCCAACCTTGATGACATCATAAAAGGCAACGAATTTAACAACCACTATGTTGGTTTGCTATATGACCATGAAGCAGTGACCGGCGAACAAAAATGGAATGGTAATACATGGAACAATACTTATGCTTGGTATGGTGCAGCACATACTTCATTAAACGATAAACTTATACAACAATCAGAATATAGAGTCGATTCAGGCAATTTTCCAACTCACGGAACAACAGTCTTTACTGCAAACATATCTGCAGATTGGTTTATTATTAACAGCCAGAATTATAGTTTTCACTGTTCACCAGAGAGTTCTTGCCTGTTTGGTGCTCCTCAGATTTTTGGTTCTGCACCAAACCGCGATTCATTAAATCTGGCTATCAGCAATGACAGTTTACACTCATCAGTATATCCGGGTTCTTATGCCTGGATGGCTAAGCGCCAGCTGTATTCCAGCTTTTTGCATTGGCCGGGCAGTTTGCAGGAACATGCCGATTATCAAAGTTTTTATAATACCTATACCAACCAGTCGGTTGGAAAGTTTGCAAGTATCGAAAACAAGATCAGATTCGGCGGTGCACCAACATATAGCCAAATGCAAAACATGGCTTCTTATCGAGCTTCTCAGGCCAACATGGTGAGGCTTTTGGATAGTCTTGAAAACATGACGGTGCCGAATCTGCCTGCTATATCACAGGCATACAATTATCTGAACACAACCAAGCAAAATGCTGATCAGATCATTCAAGGCATTTATTTGAGTCGGGATACTGTACTTCAAACCCAACAGAGCGAAAATACTGCCATCAACACCTCATATATTTACGAGTCCAATCAAAAAACTGCCAATAATCTATTATTTAAGGTATTAGCCTTGGGTATAACCAATTTAGATTCAACTGAGATTTCTCAACTTGAAGATATAGCAGAACAATGCCCGCTTGAAGGAGGTGAAGGTGTTTATACGGCGAGGTCAATTCTAGTACAGATTGGAGAATATGACTATAATGATAGAGATCTTTGTGAAATAGTAGAAGAAAGAGAAATTAAAACTAAAGATTTGGGTCTAAATTCAGGATTTTTTCCGAATCCGGCTTCAAATGAAATTACTCTGATTATACCAGCAAATAAAGTTTGCCAAAGAGTAAGTATATCAAATAGTCTAGGTCAGGTATTGTTGATAGAAAAATCACCGCTTAATGGACATTCAATGGATTTGTCGGGATTTGCCAATGGTATATATTTCCTTGAATTTGATTTCGTTGATAGTACAGAAAGCCAAAAGCTAATCAAAAATTAAATTTCTTTATTAAAATAGCGTGTCGGATAAATCTATCTGACACGCTATATTATATCATACTAAATGAAAAATATAATTTTCATGGCCAAAATGCTATTAGTCGTAGCATGCTTGGATGCACAATGTGGAAGGGATATAAATTGGCTTTCAGGCGCCAATACTATGCAATATTTCGGAACACAATTAAGGTTTGAGACACCACAAGCTAAAAAATATAAGGTAAAGATTAAACAAAACTCAAATGTAGGTAAGTACAATGCTATGATTTCTAATAAGGCAGGACAATTGTTGTTGTATGGAAATGGATGCACCATTTCAGATTCTACATTTGATGTAATTGAAAATGGATATGGTATTAATGACATAAGTGCTTCTGCATTTAGTGACTGTTATGAACCAGGTAGTCTTGGCCACAGTGGATGGATGCAAGATTGTTTGTTTATTCCCTGTGATGAAAAAGACAGTTGTTTTTTATATATCTATAAACCACGGAATAAATATGACCCATTAAAACCGTATGTTGATAAGATTGCTATGGCAAAGGTTATAAGAAAAAGTGATGGAAAGTTCAAAGTTCTAACAAAGGATAGTGTATTTTATAATAATGCTAATACAACGGGTGAACTCAATATATTAAAGAAGTCGAAATCTGATAATTGGTGGTTAACATCTTCGGCAGATTCTGCTAATGCGATTCTTATTTTTGAAATAGAAGGAGCAATAATTAAAGAAGCAAAAAAGCAATACTTTAAAGAAATTAAACCTGAAGAGGACAATTGTGTATCGGTTAAATTTTCCCCAGACGGAAAATTTTATGCCAAGTATGACGTCCCTTTAGACAGTGCCAACTGTTGGGTACGCTTATTTTCCTTTGATCGGGCTATTGGAGAGTTTGGTTATCTTCAAAGTTGGAAAGTACCGTTGAAGATATCGCTTTCAGGTGGAGTAGAGTTCAGTGGTTCGGGCAGGTTTTTGTATGTATCTGCTGCTACCAAGATATTCCAGTACGATCTGTGGGCAGCAGATGTACCTGGTAGTGTTGAGACAGTGGCAGAGTATGATGGTTTTCAGGAGTTGGGTTTTGCGGGTAATTTTTTCTATCCACAACGGGCACCTGACTGCCGTATTTATATCAACAGCAGCAGCAGTCTAAGGTACTTACATTATATCGATAAGCCTGAAGTTAAAGGCATAGGTTGTGATGTAATGCAGCATGCCTTAGAACTATATGAGTGGCACAGCGGCTCGATACCGTACTATCCCAACTATCGCTTGGACACAGGCTGCCCGGTATGCGACAGCACGATCGCCTTACCCGACCCGGTAGCCACATTGAGTGTACCCGTAAGCAGAGGTTACATAAAAGTATATCCCAATCCGGTCAAAGACCGTCTCAGTATCTACCCGCTAGCCGGTACCTTACAGTCGGACGGCATCATAGAAATCATAGACATGAACGGAAGGAGGGTGTTTACCCAAGCTATAGATCAGACAGGAAGTAAAATAGAGCTGGATGTCAGCAATTGGACGAAGGGTATGTATGTGGTGGTGTACACTCAGCGTGGTAGGATCTTGCAAACGGAGAAGGTGGTATTAGTCAATTAGTCAATTGGTACCTCCTGACGATTCATTCGGATGTCAGAATCAAAGAGACGATTCTTACAGAATTCAGGATCTTAAGAAAATGTCGGTATCTGCGATCAGTTGGAAAATTGGTTGGGTTAAAATTTTAAACTTAGACAATAAAGGGCAGAGAAAAAGATTGTCGTCAATTGGCGAAAAAGTATTTTTATTTTGGAAAGTAAGAATAAGCAGGTATTTTTATAATTAAGGATTAAATGAATGAACACCAATTTACTTAAATATGAATTTACAATTTTCTAATTGTGGAGTTTTAAAATCACTCACCTCGGGTTTTACAAGTTTAGACTCAACAGAAATTGTCCAACTCGAAAACATAGCCAACAAATGCCCACTTGATGGAGGGCAAGGTGTATTCGTGGCGCGATCAATATTGGTACAGCTTGGTAATTATGAGTTTGATGACAGAAATCTTTGTGAAATTTTAGAGGAAAGAGGGAGCAAAGCTCAGACCAAGGAATTTGTTGCAGGATTTTACCCAAATCCAGCTTTGAATGAGATTACATTTATTATTCCAAATGAAAAAGATTGCCAATCTGTTAGATTGCTCAGTACCATTGGGCAGGAAATATACAAAATCGCCAAACCAGTTAATGGGCAAAATATGAAAATTGGTCAACTTGTAACAGGTATTTATTTTCTTGAATACCAATATGCCGACAGCAGTAAGGAGAGTTTTAAACTCATAAAGAATTAGAATCAAATTTGAGCGGGTGATTCTTCACCCGCTCTTTTACCATTAATTATATTAAAGTTATGAAAAGACTAATAATCATTTTATTGGGTACGGTTTTAATTTATGATACTTATGGACAATGTGGTAGAGATATCAACTGGTTTTTTGGCTACAATACTATGAAGCACAATGGAACCAGAATTAGATTTGCCCCTGATAAATCGACAATAGATAGTATTAAATTATTTGAAAATTTTAGTGGATATGCATCGTTTATCTCTTCAAGAAATGATGGTGAATTTTTAATGTATTCAAACGGATGTCGTATTTATGGAAGTGATTATCAGGTTTTAGAAAACGGCTACGGAATAAATGACATTAGCGCTGAATCTTTTAATAGCTGTTATTCATTTGAAAATTTAGGACATATTGGATGGATGCAAGATTGTTTGTTTATCCCCTGTGATGAAAAAGACAGTTGTTTTTTATATGTATATAAACCTTATAATGAATATATGCCTAATACAACAAGTGTAGACAAAATAGCCTTCGCAAAGGTTTGTCAGAAAGAGGGTGGCAAATATATGGTTTTGACAAAGGATAGTGTTTTTTATAATGAACAAAATCAAGGAAGCGGGTTAAATCTATTAAGAAAAAAGAACTCAAATAACTGGTGGCTTACTTCCTGTTCAGATTCAATAAATTCGCTATTAATATTTGAAGTAAAGGGAGCTAATATAATTTTTAAAAACAAGCAATATTTTCCTGAGTTAAAAGCTGATCGACAGAATAGTGTAAGCTCAAAATTCTCCGCACAAGGAGACCTCTATGCAGTATACGACGTCCCTTTAGACAGCGCCAACTGCTGGGTACGCTTATTTTCCTTTGATCGGGCTATTGGAGAGTTTGGTTATCTTCAAAGTTGGAAAGTACCGATGCAGAAATCTTTATCCGGTGGAGTAGAGTTCAGTGGCTCCGGCAGGTTTTTGTATGTATCTGCTGCTACCAAGATATTCCAGTACGATCTGTGGGCAGCAGATATACCTGGAAGTGTAGAGACAGTGGCAGAGTACGATGGTTTTCAGGAGTTGGGTTTTGCGGGTAATTTTTTCTATCCACAACGGGCACCCGACTGCCGCATATACATCAACAGCAGCAGTAGCCTCAAGTATTTGCATTATATCGATAAGCCGGAAGTAAAGGGTATAGGCTGTGATGTAATGCAGCATGCCTTAGAACTATATGAGTGGCACAGCGGCTCGATACCGTACTATCCCAACTATCGCTTGGACACAGGCTGCCCTGTATGCGACAGCACGATCGCCTTACCCGATCCGGTAGCTACCTACAGTGTGCCGGTGAGCAGGGGTTATATCATGGTTTATCCCAATCCTGTGAAGAACATCTTGAGCGTGATACCATTGGCAGGCACGCTCCAGTCATCTGGCGAGATAGTAGTCATCAACACCAACGGTATTCGCATGATGCAAGTAAGCCTTGACCGTGAAGGCAGCAAAATAGAGCAAGATGTATCCGATTGGCCAGCGGGTATGTACATGGTACTGTACAAACAACATGGCAAAATCTTGCAGACGGAGAAGGTGGTTATTTATTGAATTTGACTCAATACTTTCTCCAAAGCCTCTCTCAAATCTTATTTAAGGTTGTATCCCAAATATATTTGTAAGGTTGCTGAATAAACTGAGCCCTTTTATAAAAAGCTTTGTCTTTCATCATTTTGTATTTGGCAAATTGACTCTAAAATAACACTGTGGAACCCTATAAATCAGCTCTAAGAAAATAGGCGTCAAACTATTTTTACAACCCTTATAATAAATGTGAGAATTGGATAAAATTTTGCTAGATTAGCACATGAATTTTAAGAAACTTTATTTTTCATGAGTACCCAAGATTTTTGCTTTCGTTTGCTCTGCGCTTCATTTGCCGGATTTTTAATAGGTTTTGAAAGACAGTGGCACCATAAAGCTGCCGGTCTCAGAACCAACATGTTGGTAGCGATTGGTGCCGCCTTGTACGTATTATTATCAGTCAAAGTAACTCAATCTCAGGGAGATGTTACAAGAATAATCAGTCAGGTAGTCACTGGAGTGGGATTTCTGGGGGCAGGAATCATCTTTAAAGAAGGCATGAGTGTTCATGGATTGACCACCGCGGCCACACTTTGGTGCAGTGCAGCAATTGGATGTGTTTCAGCAGCAGGATATGTCGCAGAAGCTATGATTGGAACAGCTTTTATTCTTTCAATAAATTCATTGCTGAGCCCAATTGATAAGTGGCTTGAAATGCGCTCAAAAACAAAATCAAAATCCGATCAATAAGCATACAATTGATCGAGTAAAATTGAATCCTTCCATTATCTTTTTTACACACAACTTATTTATGGTTTTTTTCAAAGGCAATTTGCCTTTGAAGCAAAAATTTTTTGCTTTTATATTATTAGTTTACATAAACTTAATATTGAGTTAACATTAGACGAGCATCTTTGTGCAAAGAATTAATATTAAATTAACTGTAAATTAATAATTAGTTAATACTGTAAAGTTATTACTTATGCAAGCACCTATGAAATTAAACCCTAGGTTTGTGTTTATTTTTGCTTTTTTGATGATTGCCTTATCTGATTTTAAGCTTCAAGCACAAGAAATTGAAGAGAATCCATTGGATACTTTAACCAGATATGTTGGTGGACTTGCCGACGATGTTTTAAAACTCAAGAGGCTTAAAATTACAGGATACCTACAAGCACAATATCAGTATTGCCAAACTGAAGGTGCCTCATCATTTGCAGGGGGCGATTTTGTAAACGGTTCCAATAAGTATTATAGTCGGTTTATGATGCGTCGGGGTCGGATAAAATTCACCTATGAAGACGATTTCGTAACTTTTGTCATGCAGCCTGATATTTCTGAAAAGGGGATATTTATGCGTGAAACCTACATAAAGCTTACTGATCCGTGGTTAAATATTGCAAGTGCCTATGGTGGGTTGATTCAGGTTCCTTTTGGGTTTGAACTTGTGCAATCTTCACAAGTGCGTGAAACTCCTGAAAGAGCTCGTTTTAACCAAATATTGTTTCCCGTAGAACGTGATTTGGGTTTTTTTGTAGCTTTAACTTTGCCTAAGTTTTCACCACTTTATGGACTCAAACTTGATTTGGGTGTCATGAATGGTTCAGCCGGAGTTGCTTCAGAATTTGATAGTCACAAAGATTTTGTAGAGCGACTTTCTTTTTCAAGAACAAACTTTGACGAGACTTTCGCATTTAATGTAGGTTTATCCAATTATCATGGCGGATACAGAATTGGTAAGGTGAAAGATTACAATTTTAACACCCTAAGCAATGGTGATCATAAATTTGAATTTGCTACCGATACGTCAAACTACAACAGAGTTGCCAGAAGAAATTATCAAGGCGCTGATGCCCAACTCACTTTTGAGTTGAATCCTTTTGGAATCACGACTCTTCGTGCAGAGTACATCCAGGGAGAACAGCCTGGTACAGACAAGTTGAGTAAAAGTTTAGGTGCTGCGCCTACCTCTTCGGTTTATCACAGAAAGTTTAATGGTGCATATTTTTATTTTGTACAAAACATCGGTACAACCCATTTTCAGTTTGTTGCCAAATATGACTGGTACGATCCTAATACCCAAATAGCAGGAACAGAAATTGGTAAAGCAGGAACAAGCACCAATATTGGAGACATTAGGCATGATACTTTTGGTATTGGTTTGACTTATCGCATCAACTCCTATGTAAAGCTGACCGGTTATTATGATTTTGTAAAAAATGAAAATACACTCGTTTCAGGCTATGAGAAA
>JAEUUM010000411.1 GCA_016787375.1 Saprospiraceae bacterium | reverse complement strand
TTACCACCTTATAGCTTTAAATGGAGCGATGGCCTGACAGTTAAAGATCGAAATTTTCTCAATGCAGGGTCATACAAATTAACAATAACAGACCAAAATGGCTGTTCTACCACTACATCTAATATAAACATTCTTCAACCTGATCCGCTTCAAGTTTCAATCAACTCTATTGTTCAGAGTTCTTGTAAGAATCTTGCAAACGGATTGATTGATATTAACGTAGTGGGTGGTACTCCTCCTTACGAATACTTATGGAGTAACAACTATCAAAATGAAGATTTAATAAATGCTTCGAAAGGGGTATATGGAGTAACTGTTACAGATGCAAAAAATTGCAGAACAGGTGCTGGTGATTTGGCTGTTTTGAGCGGAGATTCTATATCGGTTTCCCTTGCCAGTTCGGTAAATACGGTTTGCAATACTTTATCCAATGGTTCAATATCCATCAATGTTACAGGAGGAAATGGTAATTATAATTATGCCTGGAGTAATACATCTTCTACGAAAAATTTAAATGGAATTCCATCAGGTAACTACCAGGTGACTGTTTCTGACAACAATGGTTGTGCTGAAGTCTCTAAAGTTTTTAAGATTCTGGAAATTTCACCATTGACCATTAACCTTGAAAATCTTGAAATAGCTGATTGCTCAACGAATCAAAAAGGGAACATTGATATTTCTGTAAAAGGAAAATCGCCATATAATTATGCCTGGAGTAATGGTGCAACAACTGAAGATTTATTTAATGTGTTCAATGGGCAATATTCGGTTACAGTAACCGATAACTTCGGTTGTAAGGCAAGTCTTCCTAATATACAATTATCTGGTAATGGTGACCCGTTTTTTGTTTATCTAGATGTTTTAGGTAAAATAAAATGTCCGGGTGATCTAAATGGCAAATTGATTGTTCAAATTGATGGTGGTGCTGCTCCATTTCAGTATAATTGGAGTATCGGTAAAGAATATGATTTACAAGCACAGATAGATTCTATCACGGGATTACCAGCCGGACAATATGCTGTGACCATTACTGACAGCAGAGGTTGTGTTGTTAGCGACACTGTTAGTCTTAATTCACCCCAACCGTTGATATTAAATTTAAAAAAAATAAAAAATCTAGCCTGCAAGGGCAAATCAACCGGCTATATAAATCTTGAAATCACAGGAGGAACCAAACCTTATAAATTTATCTGGAGTACTCCAAATGGTCTGGTAATCGATTATGACCCAATTTTTGAAAATCTAGAAAGTGGATATTACTCAGTTACAGTTGAAGATGCAAATGGCTGTTTAAGTATTTTAGCAGAACCAGTATTCCTGAATGAACCACCTGTTGCATTTGAATTTGACAATATATTCGTTACCCAACCAGGTTGTGCAGGATCGGCATCCGGTTCTATTTCAGTAATTACCAAAGGCGGCATCGGGTTGACAAATTATGCCTGGAACCCGCCAATCGTAGTAGGTTCATTTGGCACAGGTCTTTCAGGTGGTACTTATAAAATAACCGTTACAGATCAAAATAACTGCGCAATTGACACAACCATTGTTTTAGTGCCATACCAACCAATGAAGGTTGCTGCATCAGTGATGGATGATCCGGTTTGTAATAGCAAAAATAATTTTATATTTTTAGCAGTTTCTCAAGGGCAGCCCCCATATCAATATACCTGGAACACAGGAGCAACTTCTTCTTATCTGGATTCAGTGTATGCGGGAACGTATTTGGTGCAAATCAAAGACGCAAAAGGTTGTATCTATAAAGACACATTTAATGTTGGAGTAAAAGGAATGAATTTGGATTCGATTATTTCAAGTCCCAATAACGGTATACCTCCTAATGGTTTCGCCTCAGTGTATGTAAGTGGTGGCTTACCGCCATACAAATATCTGTGGGATGCGAAAGCCGGAGGTGGAACTGAACAATCAGTGGGCAACTTAATTGAAGGGTATTATTGCGTATTGGTTGAAGATCAAAATGATTGTAAGCTTACGGTTTGTGTTGAAATTGAAAATAAAGTTGGTACAGCTAATCTCTACCCAAATGAAAAACATGCGAATATTTTCCCCAACCCGGCGACAGAATCAATTCAGATAAAAGATTTTGAAAATTTTTCAGGAAAAGGTAGGGTGATGATATTTGACGCAGTGTCCCACAAAATATTAGAAACCATAATTTTTTGGCAAAATGGATTGTCGGCTGATATTGAAATCAGTAGCCTGGTTTCAGGTGTTTACTGGGTGACTTATGAGCAAAACAAGAAAATAAAGCATTTGATGTTTATCAAAATTTAATTTCGATTTTATTTATTCAACAATTAGTACGGAGGCCGAATTTTTTAATCCAAAATGGTGAAGCTTGTTCGCCTGTTTGCTTGATATTCGTCTTCAGTGCATTTATTGCACTCACAATTGACCGCAGGCTTTGATTCACCATAACCAATGGCGGTCAATCTTTCAGGTGCTATTTTTTGTAAAATCAAATAGTCAACTACTGATTGAGCTCGTTTTTGCGAAAGGGTTTGATTATATGAACTGGTTCCACGGCAATCAGTGTGAGATGCAAGCTGGATTTTTATTTCAGGATTGTTGATCAAAACTTCGGCAAGTTTATTTAAAGTAGGTGTGGCATCTGTTCTAATATCCCACTTATCGAAATCGTAATAGATGTTTTCGAGATTTATTTCTTTGTTCTTGATAATTTTATCAAGCACAATTTCAAGATCAAACCTCAAATCACCCCCGGCCACAGGGTTAATGCCTACCGCCGAAAAGCTTGAAGTGCTTGTTAGATAATTGTCTGCTGTTGCAATGAACTTATAATTTTGACCAGCTTTTAATTTTATGCTAACTCCTTCTCCATCATTTATATTAACGCTTAATTTTTCATCTTTATTTGCATAGTTTAACTTTGCTTGCTTGATCGGTTTTCTTGCGAGTACCTGACTATTTGGGTCATTTGGGTCTTTTCTGATCTTTTCAAGAACAAAAACATCCAGATAGATATCACCCGGAGGTGCTTGAATTGGTTTCGGATCTTGCTT
>JAEUUM010000156.1 GCA_016787375.1 Saprospiraceae bacterium | reverse complement strand
TATTGGTCCGGTTCCACCTTCTACTCCATCTTTTTTGTTCGTTCTACCAACTGACACCATAAAATCGCTCGGACAGGCTGTAGGCATGTCTCCAACCAGATCTACGTTGGCATTATTATTGGTTGTGGCGGCACAACTTAAGATACCCTGAGCACCCAATGTGTCATAATACGCACACCAAAGTGGGTATTGATTAGGATCCGCCTGATCAATACCCCAACTTGAATTGGTTACAACGACAAAAGCACCTTTTTGGCCGTTTGTTGAGTTGTATAGCTTTCGCATAATTAATGGATAATCATAAGCTTCTATTACTTCTGCATCCACTAATGCTCCGTATTTTACGGTCATTATTTTTACATTCCAGTTAATTCCTGTAACACCGACACCGTTGTTACCTACTGCGCCGATCATACCGTCAACATTGACTCCGTGGCTGCCCGTACCTACTGCATCATTGTCTGAATTGATGTTCCAACCATTAAAATCATCAATATATCCGTTGCCATCATTGTCTATTCCATCCCCGGGTATTTCACCATGGTTTTTCCACAAATTAGCTTTTAAATCAGGGTGATTTAGGGCGGTTCCGTCATCAACCACACAAGCCACAATTGTATCGCCCAAGGCAGTTAATCCTCCTGTGGTGATGTCCCAGGCTAGTTCTGCGTCAACATCTGCATCAGCTGTAGCATTGTTGCCGCCAATATTTTTCCATTGCCATTGCTGACCGATATTAGGGTCATTGGGCGTATTATCTCTGTTTTGAATGATATGGTTGAATTGTGCTTCCAGTACATTCGGGTGATTTTTGAATTGTCTCAGCATTTCATTTTCTGAAATTTTGGAATCGTCAAATTGAAACAACCAGATGTTCATGACTTTTGATACCTGTTTCACAGTCCTCAAACCGGTAGAGGTTTGATTTTGAAAGGCAAGATCTCTAACAATTTTCTCAGGGGCATGATTACCTGAAAAAATAGCAAGTATATTGCCTGAAATGTGTGGAGTCTATTGAGCAAAAATTGGAACAACAAAGTAAATGCACAAAGTGAGAAAGGTAATGGTTAATCTATTCATATTTGTTTGATTAGGGTTTTATTTATTGTAGTCCTACTTGTTGTCTTATGCCAATCGGAACATCCATTCCCATTTGCATCGCGGTTCTAATATCTTGTTGCGCTTCAGAAGTTTTGCCAAGCATGAAGAAAGCTTTACCTCTTTCAAGGAAGAATAAATCCCGCTTTTCAGCATTAATGGCAGTGTTAAAATCTTCAAGTGCTTCGGCATATTGCTTTAGTGCTGCTTTGCAAACACCTCGTTCGTAATACATTTCATAGCGACCCGGATTGCGTTTAAGGTATTCGTTATGGTCGTTTATGGCAAGTTGATAGCTACCCATTGTAAAATGTAGTAACGAACGGTTGAGATATCCGTTGAGATTTTCAGGATCTTTTGAAACTCCAAAATTTAGGTCTTGAAGTGCCTTTTCATATTGTCCGACGGAGGCGTATGCTGCTCCACGGTTGATGTGAAATTCAGCCTCATCGCTTTTCATTTCTATTGCTTTGTTATAATTTTCCAGAGCCTTTGGGGTATTTCCTGAGTCGAAATAAAGTTTACCCATTGAATTATAGGTAGTTGCCTGTTTCTTAATTGCGAGGGCTCTTTCAAAATCGACTATTGCTTTGTCGTAAATTTTGTTGTTTCGGTAATACATTGCTCTGTTTGAATAAGGCAAAGGTGTTTTAGTTTCTGATTTCATAACATGAGTCCAGAGTGTTTCACCGTTTTTCCAAATTCCTATTTGCTGAAAAGTCATGAATATAAATATCAACAAATATACAATGAAAAAGCCGTTTACAATGTTTTTATATTTTGGATTATTCCTGACTTGATCATAAAAATACCCTGTGCCGTAGAACAAGCCCAAATATGGAATATAAGTAAATCTATCGGCCAGAAACCCTTGTCCGGCACCTAAAATCTGCAACATAAACATGACATTGACAATAAAAAACAACATTGCAAAGGTATATTCTCGCATATTCTTTTTAAACATCCACCAGGTCAGTAGGAGCAGTCCCACTGTTGGAACAACTCCGGCATAAATGTCCCACGTTAGTTTGTCCAGGTAGGCATACAAAGGTGACATTAAGTAAGGGAACACCCATTTGATCATATAAATGTAAAATGAATAACCTCCTATTGACAATCTGTCAACAATTGTATAATGCGTTACATCTTCAAGTGATTTATTTATGCTGAGCATATACACCCCAAGAAGTCCAAAAAGTTCCGAAAGTAAAAAGTGAGGTATTTTTTCAATAATCAGGTTGATTTTCAGAGGCCTTTTAAGTATATAATCTACCACCAGCATACTCAATGGCAAACTGACTGCCTGAATTTTTGAAAACAAGGAAAGTATAAATAAAGGGAATATCATGTAGTAGAGTTTTGTATCCGGTCTGTCGGATTTGACCCATTTTGCATACAGCCACAAAGACCAGAGATAAAACATTCCAAACAAAACATCTTTCCTTTCGGTTACCCACGCTACCGATTCAACCCTCATTGGGTGGATACCGAAAAGTAATGCAACCAATCCAGCAGCCCATGCAGATAGCCCCAATTGTCTAACAAACAAAAACGCAAAAAAGACACATAACAAGTGTAAAATCAGGTTATTGATATGATATAATTTTGGTTCGTAACCTACTAGGCTTTTTTCAATGGCAAAAGTCAATATGGGAAGCGGATTATAATTGCCGATAACATCATCAGTGAAAATCGCCTTTAGATGCTCTACATCAAGTTTTTCAATGTTTTTATTTTCCAGAACATTTACATCATCATCCCAGTTTACAAATGCATTCTGGAGTGATGGTAAGAAAGTAAAAAATGTTACAAGAAGAGCAATGATTATTGCTGTTCTATCCAGTTTTGCCACTTGTGAGGTTTGGGCAATAGAGGATTTGTTGGTTTTGTTGGAGACCGATTTTTGTGGAATGTTTTTTTTACTCATCGCAACAATTATGTTGTTTTGTGAATTTAAAATCTTACTTGATAAAGATAGGAACAAATTGCTTTTAACGAAGATAATAACGGAAAGTTAACAAGCATACTTGAAATTATTTACAAACAAAGAACAGTTTATTAGGATAAGATTTGTCTTTACACATAGGCGCATCGCACATCATACTGCAAGGTATGAGGAGTATTTAAAAAAATACTGATAATTTAATTTCAGAATCCAATTAAGTTTGCAAGACCTTTGAGCCCGCAGGCAGCTCCAATTCCAGTCAATGCATACATAAAAATTAGAACAGAGGTTTCTGCATGATCTAAACAAAATATCATACAAAAACTCATACCCATAAGAACCATGCCTGCTAAGAGCCAAAGCAAGCCGCTCAAGAATAAACTCTGTTTTTGTTTTTCTTTTGCTGATAAGTCAATCAAGTTAGGCGCAGGGGGGTGAGGGTCTTGTTTTTCCATAATGATGAATTTGATTGGCTAGAATTATTATTATACAATAATATGGATTTGTTATCTTAAATGATACTGTTTTGAGGATTATTTTTACGTATCCTGATAAATTTTCAATCTTATATTATTTACTGTATTTAGCTTTCTATTGATATACTTCCATGACTCAAAAACTCTTAATATTTGGTTAAGCTTTATGGTCTTGGCACATTTAATGAAAACTATTTTTGTATTTAAATTTACCTTTGCTGTCTGAAAAATATTTATGGCATTTAGACGCAACCAAAACACCTCTTCTGAAGAAGAAACTAAGGTCAAATTTTCAAAAGATTCATTTAGAAAATCTCTTCGGATTTTCAAATTTTTGAACCCTTACAGGTGGCTGATCATTCTGGGTATGATTTTGCTTACTGTTTCGAGTGTGGTATTCATGATATTTCCGGCTGCTTCAGGAGAATTCATCAACATTGCTACAGGTAAATCTGAATATAAACTTACCATTCGTGATTTAGGGCTTTTTTTATTGGTGGTTTTGGTAATCCAAAGTGTTGTTTCGTACATAAGGGTGATCATATTTACTTATGTGAGTGAGCATGCCATGGCTGACATCAGAAAGACATTGTATTCAAAAATAGTCTCATTACCAATTACCTTTTTTGAGAACAACCGGGTGGGTGAATTGACAAGCAGAACGACAAATGATGTTCAACAGTTACAGGAAGCGTTGAGCATTTACGTTGCGGAATTCTTCAGACAAATTATCACCTTGATTTTGGGTATTTATTTCCTGCTTTACAAAACGCCTAAGCTCTCCCTTTTGATGTTTGCTACCTTTCCAGTAATCGTAATAATC
>JAEUUM010000382.1 GCA_016787375.1 Saprospiraceae bacterium | reverse complement strand
ATGAAAACCGACTCTTTAGGTCAGATACCGTGTTTATCTGAGATTGATTACAATCCACCGTTACAAGTATTAGATTATCCTGTCAAGATAGATAGTGTAAGCACGTTAATAACGCTTAATAATGTTGCTGTTTTAGACACCCCCATTATCCGGACGGATATTACAATTGCCAAAAAAGTAATTTGTGAATCAAATGCCACGCAAAATATCCAAACAACGGCATTTTCACTTTTTAGCATATATCCAAATCCTGCATCATCCGAAATAAGCATTGAGTTAACACCGGCATATCAAGCTTATGGCACAAAACAACAGATAGAAATCTCAGATGCGTTGGGTCGCAAGGTTTATAGTGGAGCATTAGATAGATCTGGTCCTGCGATTATACCAACGGGTAGTGTATCGCCTGGGTATTATGTGGTAAGTATGGTGTCGAATGGCAAGGTGTTGCAGTCGCAGAAATTGGTGGTAACGGAGTAGCTGTTAGTTGTTAGCTGTTAGCTATTGGCTCGCATATTGAAGCAGATAGGATCGAGAACTTCAGACAAGAAATATTAATTTTATGCATCTTTTGAACATAATTGGAACCAACAAAGCTTCGCATTCTAATTTCCTACAATTTTAATTAAACCTTAACGATTTTCGTATTGATTCTGTATTCATACATTTGTAACTTGCTCGTTTTCTAAAATGTATTTTGGAACCTAATTGCTCAAAATAAGTTTAACTATAGGTTTTAATAAAGATTGTATGGCAGATTTTAATGATAATTATTCATTGTTGATTCAAAAACTGGATCATTTTATCAGGAAGTATTACACAAATCAAATACTGAGAGGGGTGCTGTACAGCTCCGGTGTTGTTTTGGGACTATTTCTTACTGTCAACTTTTTAGAATATAACTTTTATTTTCATACCACAGTTCGAAAACTAATATTCTTTACTTTTTTACTTGGATCGCTGGCAGCTATTGGCAATTGGATAGTGGTACCCGCAATGCACTATTTCAGACTTGGGCGCATCATAGATCATGAGCAAGCAGCTCAGATTATTGGAAGCCACTTTACAGACGTTAAAGACAAATTGTTGAACATACTGCAACTAAAAAAGCAATCTTTTAATGCTGTTGATACTGCTTTGATCAATGCCTCGATCAATCAGAAATCGGAGGAAATTAAACCCGTACCGTTTAAAGCAGCCATCGATTTTAAGCAAAACAAAAAATATCTGAAGTATGCCTTGCCACCACTCTTACTTTTACTAGGCGTGTTGGTTTTTGATTCAAGTATCATCAGAGACAGCACTTACAGACTAATCAATAACAACCAGGAGTTTGTCAAACCGGCACCATTTTCTTTTGTGCTCAAAACGCCTAATCTAAAAGTTGGGCAAAATGAAGATTACAACCTACAAGTTACTACTCAAGGATCTATTATTCCAAATGAGGTTTTTATTGAAATCGGGGGTCATGAACATAGGCTGAAAAAAGATGAACACAATGCCTTTAGCTACACATTCAGTAATTGTCAGAAGGATACCGATTTCAGATTGATATCGGGTAATGTTTCTTCTCAAAATTATAACCTTAAAGTATTACTAAAGCCTAATATACAGAATTTTTCCGTTGTACTCGATTATCCGGAATACACAGGCCGACCTGACGAAGTCGTTACCAACATAGGGGATGTGCTTGTACCGGCCGGAACCAAAATAAACTGGTTATTTAAAACAGCCAACACCGATAAACTGAGTTATAAATTTGGTTCTACAGTTAAGCCAATTCCTGCAACACGAAAGGGAGAAATGGACTTCGGATTCGGCATTAAAGCCATGAACAACTCTCCCTACACAGTTTTTATACAAAACGATCTGTTGCCAAAGCCTGACTCAGTCAATTATAACCTGACGGTAATTCCTGACGCATATCCCGTCATTTCAGTCCAGCGCTTTGATGATAGTACAAATAGAAGACTGGTTTATTTTGTAGGGGATGTTTCAGATGATTATGGGCTCAAAAATTTAACTTTTAATTATAGAATAAAACGTTACAAAAGTGCAGAGGGCATTTTGCTTACTGAAAAATTAAAAACACCGTCAGGTATAAATGGTGTTTACAACTATTCATGGGACCTTAGAACCCTTGATTTAAAACCCGGTGACGAAATACAATATTATTTTGAAGTGTATGATAACGATGCGGTTAACGGTAACAAACCTGCCAAAACTTCCTTAATGGCTTACAAAATGCCAACTGTAGAGGAGTTTGAAAAAATTTCTGATCAAAATAGTGAAGAGATTAAAAAAGACCTTGAAAAATCTCTAAAAGAGTCAAAAAAGATACAGGAAGATATCAAAAAAATTAGAGAAAAACTTTTGCAACAAAAAGAAATAGACTGGCAAACCAGAAAAGAAATAGAAAAATTGCTTGAACGACAAAAACAAGTCGAAAAGCAAATACAACAGGCTAAACAAAATTTCGAGGAAAATCTCCAAAACCAGAAAGAGACTTCTCCTCCACAAGAGAATGTTCAAGAAAAACAAGAACAACTCAAAAATATGTTCGAAGATGTGACAAAACAGGAGATGAAAGACCTGATGCAGCAAATACAAGAACTTCTTCAACAACTTGACAAAGATCAAACATTGCAAATGATGGAGCAGATGAAAGATGAGCAAAAGCAATCTGCCCAAACCATGGAGAGACTAAAAGAACTGTATAAGCAGCTCGAAGTAGAAAAGAACATTCAGGAATCAATTGAAAAACTTGAGGAGCTGTCAGAGAAACAAGAAAAACTCAGTGAACAAACTGAAAACAAACAAAAATCCCAAGATCAGCTTCAAAAAGAAGAGGCTGAACTTCAAAAAGAATTTGAAAAACTGCAGGATAAAATAAACGATACAGATAAAAAAAATAAAGAGCTCGAAAAACCAAAAGATTTTGATGCACAAAAAGAAAAATCTGAGGACGTAAAAAATGAAATGCAGAAAAGTCAGGAAGATGTAAAGCAAGGTGAAAATAAAAAAGCAGGGCAAAAGCAGAAAAAAGCAGCCCGAAAAATGAAAGAAATGGCCCAGACAATGTCAGAAGACAAAGAATCAGGTGACAAAGAACAAGCCGAAGAAGACTACAATGCATTAAGACAGTTATTGGAAAATCTCGTTAGCTTGTCATTTGATGAAGAAGAAACCATGAATCAATTCATTAAGACACCAATCAATACTCCAAAATATGTAGAACTGGGTCAGAAGCAAAAACGAATCAAAGATGACTTTAAAATGGTTGAGGACAGTTTGTTTGCTTTAAGCAAACGAGTGACCCAAATTGAAACTTTCGTCTTGGAAAAAGTAGCAGAAGTTAACTTAAATCTGGACAACTCGCTTTACAACATTCAGGAACGATTCAAACCACAGGCTCAAGACTTTCAGCAGCGTACCATGAAAAACCTCAATGATCTTGCACTGATGTTGAATGAATCAATGAATGACATGCAACAGCAAATGTCAGGCTCTGCAGCAGGAAGTAAAAGTTGTAAAAAGCCTGGAGGAAAGTCATCCTCAAGTTCAGGCAAACAACCCAAAGACAAAATAAGCAAAGGTCAAAAGGGACTGAATGAAGACATGAAAAAAATGATGGAAGGCTCCAAAATGGGTGGCGGTCAACCAAAGAGTAAGGATTTTGCAGAAATGGCAGCAAGACAAGCAGCTTTGCGCAAAATGTTAGAAAACGCAAAAAAACAAAACCAAGAACAAGGTAAAGGCCAAGGTGGTAATAAAATATTGGATGAAATCATTGACGATATGAATAAAACGGAAAAAGATCTCGTCAATAAAAAACTTACCAACGAAACGCTCAAAAGACAGAAAGAGATAGAAACCAAGCTATTAGAGTCTGAAAGAGCAGAAAGAGAGAGAGAATTTGACAACAAAAGAAAGGCAGAACAGGCAAACCAAATTGAAAATAAAATGCCTCCGGCACTTCAGGAATATATCAAAAAAAGACAGTCAGAAGTTGAACTTTACAAGAACGTAAACCCTGCTTTGAAAATTTATTATAAAAATTTAGTGGAAGAATACTTCAAAACCTTGAAAAGTTCATAAAAAAGATTTTAATTGCAAAAAGTTTTGAAACAATAAGAATCAGAAGCAATTCTTTTTCTTAAAATCCATGAGCATGTCACAGATTCATTCTGTTGTGACCTAAAAATTTATTGACCAAACTCATGGAAATGAAAGAAGCTCTACACATGGTTCAAATCTCATCTCATCCTAACAACATCTCCCTAATAGAAGATCTTGTGCAAAATATCACCGCCGGCAAAAATCTTTCACAAGATTTGCATGGCAACATACTCATAAGCTTAACAGAAGCTGTTAACAACGCCATTGTTCATGGCAATTGTTGTGACAAAAACAAAAATGTAAAAATTCTTTACGCCCAAAGAAGAAACCAGATTAAATTTAAAATTTCAGACGAAGGCAAAGGCTTTGATCCTGAAAATTTACCCGACCCTACTTCACCTGAAAACATCTGTAATATCGGCGGAAGGGGGGTGTTCCTTATGCGCCAATTGTGTGATCACATCGAATTCAAAGATAGTGGTCGAACAGTAGAAATGCATTTCAAAATATGATCGAACCTTCCTTCCCCTTCGAGCTTGAACACTTAATTGAGTTTTATGCTGAAGATATTGATTTCGAACTCGAAAACGAGGACGAAATCGTCAATTGGCTAAAAGAGATTTTAGTTGCTGAGTATAAAGAATTGGATACCATAACCTATATATTCTGCAGCGATGCATATCTGCTGACCATAAATCAGACTTACCTCAAACACGAAGATTATACTGACATCATTACATTTCCTTATAATCGAAATCCGATTGAAGGAGATGTTTTCATCAGTATTGAAAGGGCTCAGGAAAATGCAGCACAATTTAATGTTACAATGACCGATGAAATACATCGATTGTTCGTTCATGGTTTATTGCACCTGATTGGTTATGACGACAAAGATTCCGACTCAAAAAAACGAATGACAGAACTTGAAGACCATTATTTGTCAAAAAGAAGTTTTGTCGTTGCCTGATTGACTTATATTTGTCGCAACTTAAGATATTAAATAACCTCAGCAAATGTTTCCTTTCAAAGGATTTATCATCCGAAACAACTTTTGGCTCAAAGTCTTAAGTTTAGGTACGGCATCCGGCATAACAATTTTCCCCTTTATTTTTATCGGTAAAAAAAGTACTGACAGATTAATATTGGTAAATCATGAGAGAATTCATATCCGGCAGCAGATCGAGTTACTGTTTTTGGGTTTTATTATCTTGTATTTTGTTGAATATTTTATCAATAGGATGAAAATGGATGCGCATGCCGCATACAGGGCCATCTCTTTGGAGAGGGAAGCATATGCGAATGATCAAAATCTAAATTATCTCAACACACGAAAAACTTTTGCCTTCATCAAGTATTACAAAAAATGAAAACAAATCTACTAATCGTAGCCGTCTTATTATTGTTTGGAGCCTGTAAACCTAAAAGCACAGAAATCCCGGAAGAAAAGGCAACCAATGTTGTGAATTTTTCAGACGTCAAAGTTTTTAAGCATCAAGGCAATTGTGAAAACGAAAAAGAACCTTGTGTTTTAGCTGACTTGAAATTCCTTCAGGTTAAAGACAGCACATTCACATGTTTCGAAGAATTAAACACTACCCTGCAATTGGCAGCTCTGGATTGCGCAGGTTTATTACCTGACTCAACCACCAATCAGGCAATAGATATGATCGCTTCTGTTGAAACATATTTTGAGTTGTTTGAAGATTTTGAGAAGGATTTTCCTGAAAACACTCAAAATTGGGAGGCCAGAAGTAACATGAAATTGGTTTTTCAAAACGATTCACTTTTCTCGATACAAACTGATGGCTACAATAGCAGTGGAGGAGCACACCCCAATTCATTTAACCAGATTTTACTTTTTGACAAAGTTGGTTGCAAACAATTAAGTGTGGATGAAATATTTGTTCAGAACAATGAGTTGTTAAATGTTGTTGAAAAATATTTTAGAAAAGAAAGAAACATACCTCAGGAGCAATCTCTGAATGAATTTGGGTTTTATTTCGAAAACGAACAATTTATCTTACCTTCAAATATCGGAATCGAAAATGACAATATTGCTTTTCTTTACAACGATTATGAAGTTGGTCCTCACGCTATGGGGAGTACTTTCTTTAAAATTCCTAAAAATGAGTTAAAGTCTTTTCTGAAATTGAAATTTTAAAAGACAAAAAAATTTGAAAAAATTTATGCCATTTTGATGCTCCTTGCGTCTATGTATAGATTTTTAAATCATTCAAAGAAGGGAAAGTCATGTTGGTAAAAACTTATTCAAGTGCTGTGCATGGTGTTGATGCGCAAACCATTACGGTAGAAGTAAATGCAGGAGGCAATGTCGGAGCAGGAAAAATTGCGTATTTCCTTGTAGGTCTGCCGGATAATGCAGTCAAGGAGAGTAACCACAGAATTGAAGCGGCATTAAAAAATGTTGGATATAATATGCCGAGAATCAAAATTGTAGTAAACTTGGCTCCAGCTGATATCCGGAAAGAAGGTTCAGCTTACGATTTGCCAATAGCAATCGGTATTTTGGCAAGCACCAAGCAAATTGAGACACCCAACCTTGACCATTACATCATGCTGGGCGAACTCTCCCTTGATGGTGGACTGCGGCCGATAAAAGGTGCGCTTCCCATAGCTATTCAAGCTAGAAAAGAGAAATACAAGGCGATTATTTTACCGAAAGAAAATGCCCGGGAAGCAGCAATTGTAAATGATATAGATGTGTATGGTGTAGAATCCTTAAAGGAAGCAGTTGAAATTTTGCAAGGTGTTTCTAACCTCAAGCCAATTATAGTCGATACAAGAGCTGAGTTTGCTGATAAGCAAAACCACTATGAGATTGACTTTACAGATGTTCG
Organism: Saprospiraceae bacterium; assembly: GCA_016787375.1. GTDB lineage: Bacteria > Bacteroidota > Bacteroidia > Chitinophagales > Saprospiraceae > JAEUUM01. Next base: position 2,427 of record JAEUUM010000382.1, on the reverse strand, counting down.
GGGACAAGAAAACATTAAAAGAGCACTGGAGCTTGCAGCAGCAGGCGGACACAATGCTATCTTAATTGGTCCTCCCGGCGCTGGCAAAACCATGTTGGCCAAAAGGCTTCCAACCATTTTACCACCTTTGACATTGCATGAAGCTTTGGAAACAACCAAAATCCATTCAGTTTCAGGAACCTTACAAGCCAACTCCTCACTTGTTACCATAAGGCCTTTCCGCTCTCCACATCATACCATAAGCGATGTAGCGATGGTTGGAGGCGGTTCTAACCCATTGCCGGGAGAAATTAGTATAGCACACAATGGTGTGTTGTTTTTGGACGAATTACCGGAATTTAAGCGAACGGTTTTGGAAGTAATGCGGCAGCCAATGGAAGAACGAAAAGTAACTATTTCAAGAGCAAAGTCCTCAGTAGAATATCCGGCTAGCTTCATGCTAATAGCATCAATGAATCCTTGCCCTTGCGGATACCACAACCATCCGGAAAAGGAATGTGTTTGCGCACCGGGTATCGTCAAGAAATACATCAGCAAGATTTCGGGACCCTTACTTGATCGGATTGACTTGCATGTTGAAGTAACTCCAGTGACCTATGATGAATTGAGTAGTTTTGAACGACCAAGAGAAAGCAGTGAAGACATAAGATTACGTGTTATCAAAGCCCGCGAATTACAAATGGAACGCTTCAAAAACCACCCGGAGATTTATTCGAATGCACAAATGCCCAGCCAAATGGTTAGAGAAATTTGCCAAATAACAACCGCCGGACAAACGCTCCTAAAAACAGCAATGAATAAACTCCAGTTGTCGGCAAGAGCTTATGACCGAATATTGAAAGTCGCACGAACTTCAGCTGATCTTTCAGGAAGTGAGGATATCAAAATTGAGCACCTTGCAGAAGCAATTCAATATCGAAGCCTCGACAGAGAAGGATGGGCGGGGTAGGATGTAAAAAGACTAACTTGAATTAGGTGCAACAGTCAAAAGCAGAATTTAAAATCTCACAAGCCTTCAAAATCTCTGCGTTAGTGATGGTTAAGGGAGGACAGATTCTCAACGATGTGTCATTGAACAAAAACCAGTCTGTGATAAGTCCGTTTGCCAGACAGTATTCTATGGTTTTCATAACCAATGCATTGTTGCCGAGGTCGATGGCCATCATCAATCCGGCATGACGGATTTCTTTAATAATTGGGTGTTTTAGGTTTTCAACCAACAGAGCCGATTTCTCATTTATCTGCTCAATCAACCTGGTTTCTGTGATGACCCGCAAAGTTGCTAATCCGGCAGCACAATTTACAGGGTGGCCGCCAAAAGTTGTGATGTGTCCTAAAATAGGGTCATGTGACAAGGATGACATTATTTGCTTAGAAGAAATGAAAGCAGCCAAAGGCATTCCGCCCCCCATTGCTTTTCCAAGCAAAAGAACATCCGGAACAACTCCATATTTTTGAAAGGCAAATAATTGTCCGGTTTTGCCAAATCCGGTTTGTATTTCATCAAATATCAGTAATGTTCCCGTTTCCGTGCACTTTTTTCGGATTGCTTGAAGATAACCGTTGACAGGCAAAATGATACCTGCTTCAGCTTGTATGGGTTCAATTATAACACAAGCAACATCTTTGGTTATGAGTTCAATGTCATCAAAATTATTGAATTCGATGTGGGTAATACCCGGCAATAAGGGCCTGAAAGAGGAGGTGTAGGTTTCGGAGCTCATTAGACTTGCTGAGCCCTGGGTACTGCCATGATATGCGTTTTTGCCGGAAATGATCCGATATCTGCCTGTATATCTTTTGGCAAGTTTCATTGCGCCTTCAGTTGCTTCAGTCCCACTATTCAGAAAATAAATATTTTGTAAACTTTCCGGCAATTTACTTGTCAAAAATTCGGCTAGAAGCACTTGAGGACTCAGAACAAATTCACCGTAAACCAGCGTATGCATATATTTGCCGGCCTGTTCACAGACAGCTTCTACTACTGAATGGTGACAATGACCCAGGCAGCTTACACTAATTCCGGCAATCATGTCCAAATATGCTTTGCCACTTTCGTCATACAAATACAGACCTTCTGCTTTTTCTATTTGAATTTGCAAAGGAAAAGGGCTCGTCTGTGCGACATGGTCTAAAAACAATTTTCTCGAAGAAATATTTTGCTGCATAAATCCAATAAGTAGGAAAAAACTATATTAATAATCTGTTAAAGTAGCACTACAGCCTCATCAATAAGTCGCTTTATCTAATTAACTATTTACTATTAAGGTAAAAGTATTTAAATTTGTTCAGCAACAAAAATACATACAAAACTGTATGAGGAACTTTTTTTTGAGTTTTCTTATCATATTTTCATTGACTTTACACTCTTGTAAAAAAGACACGGTTAGGCTTAACGGTTATGCTATTGAGGGAATCGACGTTTCG
>JAEUUM010000359.1 GCA_016787375.1 Saprospiraceae bacterium | reverse complement strand
TGGAGTTCACACGTTTGAGAAATATTGCCGTTAATACAATACCGAGAATGGTTCCGTAAAATAAGGAACCCAAGATGTTAACAGCTTGTATTAAGTTCTCTAATGGTGCTGCCCAAACAGCAAAAATCATTAACAATATTCCCCAAACCAAGGTTGCTCTTTTTGACATCTTTAGATAATGATCATCTTCCATGTCTTTTTTCCAATTTCTTCTGTAGATGTCAACTATGAAGGTTGTTGCCAGAGAATTTATTTCTGACGCGGTTGATGACATAGCTGCTGAGAAAATCATAGCTAAAAGTAACCCAATAACTCCCGCAGGAAAGTAGTTCAACACATAATACATGAAAATATAATCTTCGTCTTTTACTTTAGCTTGAGGATTTACATTGCTTATTTGTTCTCTCGCCTCTACTCGTAAAGATTTTATTGAATCATTGAATAGTTTGAATTTATTACTGAATTCTGGGTTGGACAGTTGATTGTCCTGTATATTTTCTTCTAAAAATTGTTTTCTCTCATTATAAACTAAATTATAGCGTTTTTCAAGATTACTATAGGCTTCTGCTCCTGCAGATTTCATGACATTAGTCCGGTTTACCTCATTAAAATGCAAGGGCGGTTGTTGAAAAAGAAAGAAAATATAGACCATAAGCCCGGTAAGTAAAACGGTGAATTGCATAGGTATTTTTAACAGACCATTAAACATAAGGCCTAATCTGCTCTCGGTCAAGGTTTTACCAGATAAGTAACGCTGAACCTGTGATTGGTCGGTTCCAAAATACGAAAGAAATAAAAACAAACTTGCTATCAAACCTGACCAAATGTTGTATCTCTCTTTAGGGTCAAATTTAAAATCTATCATATTCATTTTTCCTGCACTACCGGCTATTGCGAAAGTTTCTTTCAATCCGATATTGGTGGGTAGCTTTATGTATATAAGTCCAATGGCAAGAAATAGTCCAAGTAAAATGATGGTCATTTGTTGAACTTGTGTCTTGGAAACGGCATTACTGCCTCCAATCAAGGTATACAATATTACAAAACTTCCGAGCATCAGAATGGTAAATGCCATCGACCAACCAAATAATGTGGATAGAATTATTCCCGGTGCTATCAAGGTAATACTTGCTGACAACCCTCTGAGTAACAGAAATAAAATTGCGGTCAGCGTTCTAACCCTTACATCAAATCGTTGCTCCAAAAATTCATAAGCTGTATGAACTTTGAGTTTGTAGTATTTTGGTAAGATAAATACAGACAAAATGATCATCGCCAAAGGCAAGCCAAAATAAAACTGGATAAATCTCATTCCATCCTCATAGGCTTGGCCGGGAGTTGAAAGGAAGGTTATGGCACTAGCTTGGGTGGCCATAATGGAGAATCCTATTGTCCACCAGTTTAGCTCCTGATCACCCATGAGATAGGCCCTGGTGCTGGTATTCTTTTTAGTTTTCCAGATACCAAATAATGTTATAAAAACCAAGGAAGCAATTAATACAGTCCAATCAACCCAACTTATCATCCTTTATTGAATTTTATGGTTAAAATTATAAAAACCACCAGGATGACTAAGTTAATCAACATTACAAACCAATACCAAGTTTTCCACCTGCTGAATATAGGTATTTTCTCGAAATTCTCTTTATTCATTTTATGGTTTTTGGGTGTTGTTGCCCAACGACAGCATATTGGCTAATAACTTGTAGGCACCCGGCACTCCTGCGGGAAGCTGTCTGAATAATGACAATGCACAATAAACGTAATGCCCTTTTCCATAGGGACAGTAGATCAAACTTCCTTCCTGAAATGCTTCGCCAGGATCATTGGTCTTTATCAGATTTTTGTAATGTTGGTCTTCAGTTGAAACAAAATATAGGCCCCTTTCCTGAACCCAAGCGTCAAAATCTCGGGCATCGATTTTGTTTGGTTGATTCAAGATTGGATTTTCCACATTCTGCATAAACATTGGGGCGTTTTCATCTGTGACCCGACCTTTTGTTATATTGAAAGGGTAGGGGCCGATTTCTTTGGTGACAAGATCGTAGTTTGTGTTGTATTGGTTGATGATTGTTCCGCCCTCTTCCATAAATTTCAAAAGCTCATTTCGCTTTACGCCAAGCAATGTCACTGTGTTATACGCCCTTATCCCGGTTATTAAAACATTAAATTTTGAAAGATTTTCAGAAGTTAAATTTTCAGGTTTAATTATCTGAACATTTATTCCCAACTGTAAAAGTGCTTCCGGTACTTTGTCACCTGGGCCTGGCAAATAGGCGATTTTTACCGGTTTGCATTTTATGTCTTCTCTGATAAGTCGCGCATAAGCTGGCTTGATGACTCTTTGTGTTGGGATGTGGTCGTAAGCGATTTCAATCAAAGATTGATTAATAGAGAAGCTTCCGATTTTAGCTTCGAATGTTACTGCTGTTTCTGCATCTTCTTCAGATGGGTTAATTGTAAAGCTTAAAATTTTTTCTTCCCCTTTTTTAGCAAGTACAAATTTTTGAACGTTATTGGTAACACTCCACATCCGGTTCATTCCCAAAGAAAGCGTTCCCTCAATATTATCCCTTGCTGCTGTTATTTTAACCGAAATAGTTTTTGATTTCTTATCCGGAAAAAGCACAACTTCTTCCATTGGATTTACATACACATCAGGTACAATGTCGAATGGTGTGTAGATTTCACCTTTAACCGGGTCTTCATATTTATAAACGATTGTTCTTGTGTATTCTAAAACTTGATCATCATATTGGACACTGAATACCGTTTTGAGTTCTCTTGGTGTCTCCGGCAAACCGATCAAGTCTTTATTAATGACCTTGTACATCCCATTACTTGGTCTGTTTTCTACCCAATAAGGACCGGTATAGGAGGTTTCAGAAGGAATTTTCCCGGTAACTTCACGCATGAAATTTTTATTGGGCTTTATGGTCTCATTGTTGAAAATACTGTCCCACAGAAACGGAAGAATCATTATTCTTTTGAGAGTAATATTTTGATTAGATCTGTTTGTTAATTCTATCTTTAATTTTACTTCAGACGATCGTGTAGAAATAGGCTCAGATGAAACAACTTCTAAAAATAGACCTGAACAAGCGCCTATTATTTCTTTCAACTCTTCAAGTTTTTGATCTTTCTTTCTCGAATTTTCTACGTTTTGGTTGATGTACTTGTATAGGTTTAATAATTCGGAAACTGAACTGGCTGGGTTTTCAAATTTGTAGTTATTTAAAATTTTTTGAATCATTTCTGATACATTTTCACCACCTTTCAACCTACTCCAACTCAAGTTAAGACCCTCAAAAATATCATCTTTATTTGCGGTTTGCTGACCTTTCAGAAGCTCAAGATATTCCTTTTGCTCATTTCTGTTGCCTATTGATCCGAATGCCTGGCATTTGTGCATACTTCTGCTCTCAGCGGATATCTCATTGTTGGATTTACCAAGAATTGGGTAGTAATCTCCGATTTCCAGGTTTGCAAGAGTAGATTTATCGGCTTTTTCAAATTCAGCCTGACTCTTGTAGAAGAAATAAGAAGTATTGAAATATATCCTTTTTGCTTGCCAAACACCATATTTCGCCGCAGACTCCGGAAAACTTGAGGCATCGTTTGTTAGGTCAAAAGCTTCCAAGCTAAGAATGGCAGAAGCTGTATGATGACCATGTGTTTGAACCGTTGTATCTGACGGGAATCGGTTGATAATGATATCCGGTTGCCAGTATCTGATAGCTGCTACCACATCTGACAACACTTCCCTTTTGTCCCATATTCGCAATGTTTCCAAAGCTTTTTTAGAAAAACCAAAATCATTAGCTCTGGTAAACCACTGTTTGCCTCCATCTACTCTCCGAGCCATAAGTAACTCCTGAGTTCTGAGAATTCCAAGCAAATCACCTGTTTGGGTACCAATTAAGTTTTGACCACCATCCCCCCTTGTAAGAGATAAATAGACTGTATTAATGTGTTGTTTATTGGATAGCCATGTTATCAACCTTGTGTTCTCATCATCGGGGTGAGCGGCCAGATACATGACCGTTCCCACACGTTGAAGTTGAAGAATCCTATTGTATATTTCTCCTGAAGTTGGCTTCAACGGTGCTTGAGATTGCACCTTCAAGATATGCAAGATTGCAATGCAGCCAACTAACAATGTTCTTTTTATTATCTTCATTCTTTAATTTTTTTTATTCAATGTACTATTGGTGTTTTTGTTGTGCATGGTTTAATCAAGATCTCCACGATCCATGTCTATTTAAAACGAGAAATATTTTCAATAAATTAATTGAGGTTCAAAATGTTTAACGAATAGGTTTTTTCCTTTTTTGAAAATTTCAAATCCTTCACTTTCAAGATATTCTGCTTGTAAATATGGTGCGCCTGGAAATTTAAGATTTAAGCTACCATCATCCTTAATAACCCGCCAGTAGGGTATATTGAGGTTGTTTCCCAGCAATTTTTGCTCTTCAACAGCTTCGGCAATGATCCGCAGGAAAATACCTGATGTCAGTGGACAAGCAATTTGTGTATTAAACCGGGCAGCTTGACATGACCTGATAAATTTCATATTAGCCAGTTGCCCTTTTGGAATCTCTTTTATAAAGTTTGCAATGATTTTTGGTGACGTAATGACCATAGATTCGCCTCCCCATTTTTCGGCTCCTTCGCCGGTAAGTTCAATGATTTGAGGAAGTTTATCTTCATCAAGTTTTTGAAGCCAGGTTTTTTTCTTGGCGTTCTTAAATTTAGTCTCCATTTTATTCTGTTTTACTGAGTAGGGCTCGTTACTGTTGCTTTCAGTTTATCGTCATTGAGTATGGTAAGAATTCTGCGAATGGTTTTTTTCTTAATCTCCTTTTCGAGTTCTCTGTCAGGATGAGATAAAATGTATTGAAATTTAAATGAAATTGCATTTTTTTTAAGTTCAAACACTTTTAAATTATAACTGCCAGGTTTTATATCTTGTTCATAATCCTTAAGGCTGTTAATGAGTTTGGTTTCGAGTTCTTCAATTGATGACAAATTCCGTGTATCCAATTCAAACTCAATGCTTGTTTTTTTGATCGCAATTTTAGTATAGTTGACAATTTTGGTTGAAAATGCCAAATTGTTCGGAATATAAATCAAGTCGTCATCATCACTAAGTAAATGGAGGTTTATTAGTGTTATGTCGATGATTTTGCCTTTAAAATCTTCTATCTTTATATAGTCATTTATACTCAATTGGTCAGACCATGTTAACACCATTCCGCTAATAACATTTGAGACATAGTCCTTTGCAATAATTGCTATGGCCGCAGCAATGATGGATAATGAAGTGAAAAGTTCTTTGATGCTTATGTCCAGCAACATCAACAACCAAAACTGCAAACCAAAAACCTTGACCAAAGTCGCGATTTGGCCAATACCCACCACTATATTGTCTTGTTTGCGGATTTTTCTTCTGATTTTATAAAAGAAGACTATAAAACGCTGGAGAAATTCTACAATGAAGAAAAAGATAATGTACCTTGATAAGACGGATAAATAGTGATTGTAAGGTTCGAATATGTTGAAAAAACCTTTGAATTGATCCAGAATTGCTAAAACAAAAAGTAGCAACTTTATAAGGTTAATCCATAAATCATCACGGAATCTTTGAATTGGTTTTCTAATCAGGTTTGTCATACAGCAAAATTAGGAAAATAAGTAAAGTTCAAACAATTAAATTAATGTTAAGGAAGAAGCAAAATCAATAAATCCAACATTCTGGAAATAATTTGGCCCGTATTTCGTTTTAAAATCTGTTTGGTCGAGCAAAATTCGATTTGGTCTAAAAACAAATCCAACTTTGATTTAATCGGATATATTTGCGAAAAATTTGTGTTTTATTATTTTACTCAACTAACCAACTTTAATGAATCTAAAACACTTGAGCATTGTGCTGGTTCTCAGCGCACTTTCTAATTTGAGTTTTTCTCAAAGTTCCTCAATTACCATTCAAGGAAAATTAACTGACACTCTGAATGAACCACTTCCGGGCGCCACCATTTTGTTACTTGACCCGGCAGATACGAGTTTGTTGA
>JAEUUM010000346.1 GCA_016787375.1 Saprospiraceae bacterium | reverse complement strand
TCCGCGTAATTCATCAAACTATAAAGCGCCGGAGTGTTCTCAGGTTTAGCTCCCAAAAACAAAACCGGGAATTCCAATATCTGCTTTATTATGGGTGATTTAAATAATTGATTGATTTCTTTAGAAATAGATGAAAACATTTTTAGCTTAAATAAGCTTTTTAAAACACGCAGATCTGCGAACTCGAAAATACTATTGCTTGGTTTATGAACAAATTCGTTCATCCCAACTTGATACTTGTATTGAGCGCTTTTCAAAAAAACATCCAAATTTTTGCCACTTCCAGACTCTATTTTTTCAAATTCTTCCTTGAGTGCTACTCTTCCTGCGGGTACCTTTAAAATTTTGTTTTCCTGAAATATTACTTGATACGAGGGATCGAGGCGTATAAGATTGTAGTAATCTGATGTCTTTTTGTTAAATGATTCAAAGAACTGATCAAAAACATCTGGCATCCAATACCAACTAGGCCCCATGTCATATACTAAACCTTCATCTGTCGTAAATTGTCTGGCCCTTCCTCCCAGTGTTTCATTTTTTTCTAATAATGTAACCTGACAACCTGCTTTTGCCAAATGACATGCAGCAGAGAGACCCGCAAACCCAGAACCAATTACGATCACTTTCTTTTTCATACTTGAAGATTGATAACCCTAACACAAATTTATACCTTATTGTTTTATTTTGTTTAACATTTATGAAATAATTATTAAACAAAATAAAGTTATGCCAAAAAAAATCCCTTACCAATATTGGTAAGGGATTAACTATAACTTAAAAATCTTGATTACTTCTTTTTAGATTTTTTTTCGTTTTCATCCATTTGCTCTTTGAGCTCTGAGAAAACATCAAGGTCACCTAAAGTAGATTTTTCGATTTTTTCAGCTTGCTTTGATACTGTTGATCTCACTTTTGTATCATCATCATCTTTTTCCTTCTTCACAGTTTCATCGGCTTCTTTTTTGATGTCTTCAAGATATCTTGTGTGAGACACAAGGATACGTTTATCGTCTCTGTTGAATTCAATTACTTTAACAGTAAGAACTTCTTCAACTTCGGCCATTTGACCATTTTCTTTCTTGATGTGCTTAATTGGTGCAAACGCTTCCAATCCGTATGGCAATTGCATGATTGCGCCTCTGTCATCTTTTCTTAGAATGGTGGCTTCATGATAAGAACCGACAGGGAAAACATTTTCGAATGTATCCCAAGGGTTCTCTTCAATTTGCTTATGTCCCAATGCAAGTTTTCTGTTGTCTTTATCGATCTCAAGAATCACTACATCGATTTTAGCACCAACTTTTGTAAATTCAGAAGGGTGTGCGTAACGTTTGGTCCAACTTAGGTCAGAAATATGCACCATTCCACCAATACCGTCTGTAAGTTCAACAAATACTCCATAAGGTGTCAAGTTTTTAACTTCACCTGAGTGTTTGCTTCCAACCGGGAATCTTCCTTCAATGTCTCCCCAAGGATCTTCACTAAGTTGTTTTAATGAAAGAGACATTTTGCGGTCATCACGGTCTATGGTAACTACTTTGGCTTCAAATTCTTGTCCCAATCTAAAGTACTCTCGTGCATTGATAGGTTGGTTACTCCAAGATATTTCTGATACGTGAATTAACCCTTCAACGCCAGGTTGAATTTCAAGGAAAGCTCCATAATCTTCAATATTTACAATCTTACCCTTCACAACTGAACCTTCTTGGATGTCTATACCCAATACGTCCCAAGGATGAGGTTGAAGTTGTTTCAAACCTAATGAAATACGTTTTTTGTTTTCATCAAATTCAAGAACTACTACATTTAATTTTTGGTTTAATTCAAGAACTTCAGCAGGGTGGTTGATTCTACCCCAACTAATGTCCGTGATATAGAGAAGTCCATCAACACCTCCAAGGTCCATAAATGCACCGAAATCAGTGATATTTTTAACAACTCCTTCTAACACTTGGCCCTTTTCAAGACCTGAAATAATCTGATCTCTCTGACCAGCCAAATCACTTTCAATTAGAGCTTTGTGAGATACAACCGCGTTCTTTATTGTCTCATTGATTTTGACAACTTTGAACTCCATTGTTTTACCAACGTATTGATCGTAGTCGATGATTGGTTTAATGTCGATTTGAGAACCAGGGAGGAATGTTTCCAAACCTTCACTGTCAACAATAAGTCCACCTTTGGTTTTGCTGACAACTACTCCGGTAATGATGGTACCGTTTGTAAATGAGTCAACAATTCTCTGCCAAGCTTTTAGCAATTTAGCTTTCCTTCTGCTGAGGATAAGGTCACCCCTTGTATCTTCCTGAGATTCGATATAAACATCTACCCAGTCTCCAACTTTAAGATCAGGCATATCCCTGAACTCTGATAGGGAAAGTAGACCATCAGACTTATAGTTGATGTCAAGAACAACATCGCCTCCGTGAATAGCTGTTACCATTGCTTGAACAACTTCATTGTTGTTGATGGTATTCATGGCTGCTTCATACTTTTCAGAAAGGGTTTTTCTTTCTTCTGGAGAATAATGAGCCGATTGTCTTTTTCCTTGATTCCAGTCAAAATCGTCATGAGCTGTTTTAGGAGCTACATTTACAATTTTTTCTGTTGCTTGCTCTGAAACCTCTTTAGAGGGAGCTGAAACTGTTACAGTTTCTTGTTGTTCAGTAACCTCTTCTGAGGGAACGGACACATTGGAAGTTTCTTCAACTTCCTGATTTTCAAGATTCTTTTCGTCCTGCATGTATAAGAATCAGGTTTTAAATGGTTAAGAAATATTTTTAGCGGGGCAAAGGTATGACTATTTAATTGAAAATAAAAGTTTTATACATATTTTGCGTAAAAATGGATTGGTTGCGCAAGCTGACAACATTATTACTCGATCTATGAACTACCTCACGGACCTCATCAATAAAAATGAATAACACAGATTAGTGTATATTTGCGACAAATATTGCAACACATGAATGTCTTGATTTTAGGAAGTGGCGGTCGCGAACATGCCCTGGCGTTTAAAATTTCAAAAAGTCCTTTGTGCAAGAAATTATTTATTGCCCCAGGTAATGCAGGTACCTCGGCATGTTGTCAAAATATTACAATTGGGTTTTATGATTTTGAGGAATTAGGTGATTTTTCAATTACCAATAGAGTTGGTTTAATCGTTGTTGGTCCTGAGGAGCCCCTTGTAAATGGCATTGTGGATTATTTTAAAGGCAAAGAAGAGCTTAAAGAAATTTTGATTTTAGGTCCCGACAAAGTAGGTGCGCAAATCGAAGGCTCAAAGTCCTGGGCGAAATCTTTTATGGCAGAATTCGGTATTCCAACGGCAGAGTATAAAGAGTTTTCCAATCAAAATCGTGAGGAGGGTTTGGCGTACTTACATTCTTGTTCAACACCAATCGTTCTCAAAGCCGATGGGTTAGCTGCAGGAAAAGGCGTTATTATTACAAGTGACAGACAAGAGGCCTTCGAATCTTTCAACTCAATGTTGGATGGCCTGTTTGGCTCAGCAGGAAGCAAAGTTGTAATTGAACAATTTTTAGAGGGTCAAGAATTTTCAATGTTTGCGCTCACTGACGGTAAAAACCATAAGCTATTGCCTGAGGCAAAAGATTACAAAAGAGTAGGTGAAGGAGATACTGGCCCGAATACAGGAGGAATGGGTGCTGTTTCACCGGTACCATTTCTGACTGATGAACTATTTGATAAGGTACGTGTCAGGATAATTGAGCCGACAGTTGCCGGATTGATAAAAAGACAGATCGATTACAGAGGATTTATCTTTTTTGGTTTGATAAATGTAGGAGGTGATCCTTACGTAATTGAATATAATTGCCGAATGGGCGATCCTGAAACAGAAGTTGTGATACCTAGAATTGAAAATGA
>JAEUUM010000339.1 GCA_016787375.1 Saprospiraceae bacterium | reverse complement strand
CTGAAAAGCAAACCGAAAAAAGAATTTCACCGTCATTTAAGGATTTTCCCACCGCAAGGCCATCAAACCACGAAAAAGACAAAATCCCTTGATTGACTTTACTTGTACCGAAATTATTTTTTGAGAGCCCGGCTAATTTCATTGAACTAACCGAGTCAAATTGTATGATTGAAGGATCCCAAACAACAGTTAATTGTGCTGTTAAGATTTCTGTGAAGTTAGCCACAGCGATTTCACTGCAAATTGGTTTCCCTTTTTCAACAAATTGCTCCTTGATAGAAAAACTTACTTGTGCAAAAGAATTTCCAGCAATAACAAAGAAAGACAACAGTAGTATTATTCGGTTCATGAGATTAGATTTACTAATAAATATTAGCTTAGAATTCACCTAAAATTCGGATGTTCAAAGCATGTGTATCTCCAATTAGATTTCCAAAACGGGCGAAAGAATAGCCATATTCATAATTAAAGTCAAGGATACCAAATGAAGAAGCATTAATTGGCAATTGAATTCCAACCATACAAATTGATTGAAGATTGCTATCCAATTTTAGACCGCTATAAATTTTATAAGGGCTGAAATATTGGAATGAAATGGAATGGATTAAACGCTGAAAATCAATAAAATATAATTGGTAACTTGTTTGGGTCCGACTTTCATTGCCTTGGTTAATCCATTTTATTTGATAGTTGCCCGTTAATATTCTATTCAAAAGCGAACCTGAGGAATTTTTTTCAAAAACATTATAAGAGTTAAACTCCCAAAAAAGTAATTTACGTCTGCGATCGAAACTAATCCAACCACCTGTTTCGAAAGATAACCCGAGTCTTGTGGCATTTTTAACCAAATATTGATTGGGCTCAGCTTCGTGCCAAACCAAAACCGAATTGTTAAAAGATTTTAGTTCAATTTCGGGACGAATGTTGGTATAAAATCCTGATGTATAGTATCTGTCGGACTTTAAAATTCCAAAATTGGTATGAACCACATAATTAGCAAACGGACCATACAACAATGCATTTATTCCGGCACCTAATAATGCACCTTTGAGTGCAACACTTGGTAGATAATTGCCGGATATTCCAAAATATCTGGGATTTTGATCAAACCCATTCCATTGTGTTACAACGTGCGATGCAATTTGAACGTTTTGGTCAAAAATGATTTTGTCAGAAAGCAGCTGAGAGGTAAGGTGTGAAATCCGGTTAGGATTTATGTTTAGGTTTTGTGCAAATGTGTTTGAGCACACGCATAGCGCAATTATCGCTATAATCGGTTTTTTCATGGGATGTATGTTCGGTTTCTGTTAAAGAACAATACAAAGTTGCGAGAAAGCTCTTAGCTTGTCAATACCATGAAAATGTATTTATTAAATATTATTTTTTTTAATAATATAAATTTCAATATCCTTAGTTTTACACTTAAAAAATGCAATTACAGCAAGACAAATTGGGAAAACACAGGATAAATCCTTAAGTTTGGGATAGGCAAATTGCATAACCTGTCATTTTTCTTATTTGTTTTCACTTAATGTAATCGTTTAAATAAACCATTTATAAAAACCACGAATGTTTGAAGGAATTCTGTTTGATGAGACAATAGATGACAATAAGTTCAACTCAATATACCCTAAGAGTCTTCAAAATATAGCCGAATACCACTTTACACCTTTACAGGTTTGCAGAGCAGTAACATCCTACTTTGCAGCAAAATCATGCAAAAAAGTATTGGATATTGGATCTGGAGCCGGAAAATTCTGTTTGGCAGGATCGGTCATTACAGATATTTCCTTCACAGGAGTTGAGCAGCGCGGGTCATTGAATAAAATAGCCACAAAACTTTCAAAAAAATTCAATCTAAAAAACACCAGATTTATTCATGCAAATATCATAGATATTGATTTTTCAGAATTTGATGGTTTTTATTTTTTCAATGCATTTTATGAAAATATTTGTAAAACGGGAAAGCTAAATGATGAAATTGTTCTTGATAAAGCACTTTACGAATTATACTCCAACCATGTAAAAAAACAATTAAGCACCAAACCCATTGGAACTTGTTTGGTAACTTATTTCAGTTATTTACATGAGGTACCAGAATCATATAGCTTAGTAAATTCAACTTTCGA
>JAEUUM010000333.1 GCA_016787375.1 Saprospiraceae bacterium | reverse complement strand
CTGCTGGCCCATTGGTAACTACACAATATTTTGCACAGGTGAATTTGTCAGGTTGTGTTGTAAAAGATTCACTCACTCTTTTTGTTGATCCATTTGATTTTCCAACTATTGTTTCTGACACCTTTAAATTGTGTCAAACTTATCCAATCAAGTTGGCTTCAGATATTTTCTTTTCAACAACCTCATACCAATGGTCACCGGCTTCTTTTCTGAATAATCCTAATGCGTCCGGCCCTGTTGCAACACCCGATCAAGATATTCTTTATACACTCATCGCTACAAGTCAAAACGGGTATTGTAAAGATACCGCCACAGTCTTTGTAGATGTTATTGAAGCAGATGTTGATATTTTGGATCTAGCCGGCATAGAGAAAGATACTTTCTACCTTTGCAAGGGCGACAGTATAAGTCTCAAATCATACATATTCCCTGCAGGTTCAGCCATACAATGGTCTTCAAAAGAGGGTAAAATAAGCAATACAACTGCCGCAAATGTCACCATAAAGCCTACTTATTCTCAGTGGTATGTTTCGAAACTAACCACATCACAGTGTGTAGTATATGATTCAATATTTGTACAAGTAGATTCCCTGCCGGTTGATTTAGGTATTTACCCAAAAGATACTACAGTATGTCAGGGGTCAATTTTAATATTAAAAGGTACGACTTTTGAACAAGGTAATTTCCCTAATTTGAAATTTAACTGGGAACCTACCTTTGATGCTAAAACCCCGGATTCATTGTTTAACATTGTACTAGAAGCGAATGCATCATATAAATATCAGCGCTTCTCATACAGTGGTGCTTGTGTGAATATTTCTGAAGCCAATGTGACGGTGATTCCTACTAACTTCCTGAGTATTTCGCCTGCAAATCCAATTGTTTGCCCTGGAGCAGCAATTGAATTAACAGCCAATGCCGCCTCTCCGGGTGTCACAGGATATAAATGGACGCCTTCTAACGGACTGTCATGTACTGAATGTCAGACAACTATTGCCACAATCAACGGTACCACAAGCTATCAAGTTGAAGGTGAGTTTATGGGATGTCCAGTTAGTGGAAGCATTACTGTGAAAGAATCACCACTTCCATGGGTAAATTTCCCAAGTGACAATATATTGTGTCTGGGTGAACAAACAATTCTAAATGAATCACCTGATGGTGGTTTTACTTATGTCTGGACAAGCACTGATCCGGGTTTTTCAGGTTCAACCGACCCTAATCCGTCCGTTTCACCTCAAAGCAATGCAACTTATTTTGTCACTGTCACCAATCAGATCGGATGTACCGCAAAATATCAAAGAGATATAATCGTTGCTCCAATTCCTACTGTATCTGTTTCTGCTGATATAACCGTTTGTCCAGGTACACCGGTTACTTTGACGGCTAGTTCAAATGCAGGTGGAACATTTACGTGGAGTGATGGTCAAACTGGTTCTTCAATTACAGTTCAACCTGATAACTCAACAATTTACACGGTGTCTTTTGAGGATACATATGGTTGTGGAAAAGCAAATGCCTCTGTAAATGTTTCGGTAGACATCGTGCCACAAGTTTTCATTAAATCTACACCAGATTCGACAAACATCAATGAAGGGGATCCTATAATGCTCGAGGCTTTGTTGTTGCCACCAAATGCTAATGTTACACTTTCTTGGACTTTGAATTATGTTCCTTTGAATTTGACCTCGACAATCATTAATGTAAAACCGCTTGAAAATCCTTCCAAATATGGAGTTATCGTAACTACTCCAAACGGTTGTACAGTTTTGAGTGAATTAGAATTCAGTGTCGCTCCAGTGGAATGGGAGGTTCCAAATGTATTTACTCCAAATGGTGATGGGAAGAATGATGTTTTCAAATTGGTTACAAAAGGTAAGAATCTTACAATTACCCAATTTAGGGTTTACAACAGGTGGGGAGGTAAAGTTTATGATGTAGCCGGCAATACAGGATGGAATGGTGAAGTTGACGGTTCACCAGCACCTTCGGACACATATATTTATTGGATAACGCTTGATACCCCAAAAGGTGAGCAGATTTTACGAGGTGATATTTCACTTGTGAGGTAGATATTGATAATATTTTTTATAAAGGGAGGTCGATTAATTTTGACCTCCCTTTTTTGTCAGATATTTGTAAAAGCACTAATAATGATGATTAATAATCCTTGATTTTTATACATTTGTTTTATGAAATGGCTTTGCCCGATTATTTTATGTTCGCTTTTATTTGCCTTGCCATTACAAGCCGATACTTTAACCTTACCTGAAATTACGATTTTTGATAAAAACACCTTAATTCATTCTTTTGGGAGGAATGTTACAGACAAGGATACGACATTCAATGATTTTTGAATTTAGGCCTGAATGCATACATAGAATCCAGTGGAATGGGATATTTGAAATCATACGGTCCCGGAAACAGTTCAATTTTTTCAAATCAAGGTACAGGTGCACAACATAATCAGGTTGTATGGAACGGGATACCAACCAATAATGGATTGCTTGGGTTGAGTGATATTTCATTGTTGAGTATAGGAGAAATGAATGATATTAAAATCATTCAGGGAACAACAGCCAGTTATTGGGGAGGTGGAGCAATAGGGTCTACCTTAATTTTAAATACAAGATTTACTCAGACACAGAAGTACACTGTATCTGCCAGTTTTAATTCACTTAATAACAAG
>JAEUUM010000317.1 GCA_016787375.1 Saprospiraceae bacterium | reverse complement strand
TAGATTGGTAGGAGAGCTGAGCAAAGGCAAAAAAGTATTAAATACATTCAGTTATACCGGTGGATTTAGCTTGTATGCACTGCATGGTGGAGCCGATTTGGTGCATTCTGTTGATAGTTCAGCAGCAGCTATACAATTATGTGATCAAAATGTAGATCTTATTTTTAAGAAGGCAAAACACGAATCCTTTACTGAAGATGTTTTTGATTTCTTAAAAAAAATGGAGGAAGATTATGACATCATCATACTTGACCCTCCTGCTTTTGCAAAAAACGCACGTTCGGTAGAAAATGCTGCCAAAGGTTATAAAAATCTCAATTTGCAGGCAATGCGAAAGATCAAGGATGGAGGCCTGATATTTACTTTTTCATGTTCGCAGCATATTGACAAGGACTTATTCAGGAAAATAGTTTTTGGAGCGGCTGCTGATGCCGCACGCCCTGTTGCTGTGCTCAAGCAATTGACTCAACCTGAAGACCACCCGATAAATATTTTTCATCCTGAAAGCGAATACCTGAAAGGTTTATTGCTGCGAATCGGTTGATTTAGAATAATGTTCCTTGTATTGGTTTGTCTTTGGATTCAGCGGCAATTTCCTTTATAAGATCTGCATCATTATTGGCTACCTTGTTGATGCGGTCAGACACCCTGTAAGCCTGCATATCATCATCCGGATAGGGCAATAAAAGTTGCAGGGCCTCATTACCTGAAAGATTTTGATCGAGCCAGTCAACTTCATTTTCTTTTAGAAGTATTGCAGGCATGCGGTCATGGATGTCAGCCATAACCCGATTAGGTGGCTGTGTTATGAGGGTAAAAGTTTTTATTTCCTCACCATTTGGTGCCAGCCAACTGCTCCAAAGCCCGGCAACTGAAAAAATTTCTCCTTTATGAATGGTTATCCGATATGGTTCCCGATGTTTATCAGGGTAAAGTTTCCATTCATAAAAACCATCGAATGGTACGATGCATCTGTTTGTTTGCAAGAGTTTTTTGAAAGCCGGTTTTTCCTGAACCGACTCTATACGGGCATTGATCATCTTACTCCCGATTTTTTCATCTTTTGCCCAAAATGGAACCAAACCCCATTTAAAGAATTGAAGGTGGTGCGGATCATATTCGGTAATAACCGGGTGATAATGTGTTGGAGCGACATAGTAATTTGGGAGAGCATTGTAACGAAAAAGGTCGTCAGAGTAAAAACTTGCACCAAACCGTTGTTCAAGCTCCTTTTCAGTTTTGGTTAATGAAGATCTACCACACATAAAACTTTGATGAGTAAATAATGCTCAAATTACGGAATTTGCTTGAAATATGGATGGTTGATTTTCTTCCTAAAATGAATTTTACCACTCCCTAAATATTTCTTACCGTTCATGTCCAATATAAACCGTTTCTACATTGGTTGTTGACCAGCTTAGAATTTCGCTTCATCTTTACATCGGTTTTCTCATAGTATGTTTGTTGATTGATCCTGTACCTCTTACCCTCAATGTAGTACAGGATTTTTTTATTTAGGAACTTGGCGAAGCTGTATTGGAACATTGTATAAAACCGGGACTACCTTCCAATCTTTAATTCCTGGTTTCCAACTTGGCATTTTGGATACTACTCTTAGAGCCTCTACATCTATCGGTTCAAGTTTTGTATTTGAGACAGGATTTTTTATGCATGGATACCTGATTGCTCCACTTGTGTCAATCACAAAACTCACAATAATAAATTTTCGGCTCCATTTTGTTTGTTCTTTAGGGTACTTAAATTCTCCTTTTATAAAACTCATTAACGCTGTTTCTCCTTCAGGAAATTGGGGTGTTTGGTCAACGAAGTATTCAACTTTCTGTTTATCGATTGTTTTTATCAATTCTCCATTACAAATGAATTTATTTGAGGTAATTGTCTGACCGTATAAGTTATATGAGGCCAGTATCATCGAAATTGCAGAGATGCACAACAACTTTTTCATAAATCTTTTTAAAACTTTAATAGAACTACAGCAAAATAATTAAGGCCGAATTTATTTTGTACAGATTATAAAACAACGCTTTCAACCCAAATAATTTGTAACAATAAAATTATAACAAAAACATCAAATTCAAATGATCAATTAAAAAAACCCAAGATTGGTTTGTCTTATTTAATCATATTGGAAAGTCTCCAAAGTAAAAGTTTTTACTTTGCAATGTATAATGGGTGAATACGACAAAATTCTAGAATTTTATATTGTACTCGACCCCAAGTACATAACTGCGTGTCAGACCATCAGGTCTGGATTTTCTTACAGCTAAAGGCATTCCGACACTAAGTTGTAAGGCACTTTTTTCATTTAGCATGTAATCCAGATAAACATTACCATTTAGGGTTAAGCCCTGAGAGCCATCAATTTCTTTTTCAATATTCGATTCATCAGTGTATTTATCATTTGCCAGGTGATAGATTGGCAAAATACTTGGCGTTATTTTCAGTTTGTTGCCAAAACTCAAAGGGTAGGATATTCTCAAAAGAACATCAGCACTTCTCACAAACTTATTGGTCGATTGAAACAGGTTTAATTTAGAGTCTGAAGGATATTTTGAAGCAAAGAATTGATTGTCATT
>JAEUUM010000311.1 GCA_016787375.1 Saprospiraceae bacterium | reverse complement strand
TAGCAAGTATAATAGGATTACTTTTTGGCATCATAGCACAAAATTAACCCATCAATCCTGAAGTTTTTATAAATTGTCGTAGATTCATGCATCTATTTTATACTAAGCAATTAATCATGTCATGATCTTAAAATATTTACTGTTTGTATTGACATTTCTAATTAGCATAATTGATATTAATTCTAAAATTTGGTATGTTGTTCAAGGAAGTTCCATTCCTGACCCAAAGTCCGCATCTACATTAGCTCAGGATGGTGATACTGTTGATATTGCCTATAATTCCAATCCATATTTAGCATATGAAACCAAGTGGCCACAAAACAATCTTTTAATCAGGGGAAGTGGTGCTGGCAGACCTATGCTGAAGGCAGAAACATTTTCAGTAACTCAAAAAGCAATTTTTGTTACTCAGGGAAATAATATCACCATTGAAAATATTGGATTTTCTAATTGCACTCTTCCTGATAAAAATGGTGCAGGTATACGTGTTGAAGGGGTAAATCTAACGGTCAGGCATTGTTTGTTTTTAGAAAATGAAATGGGTATTTTGGCCGGCGATAAAGCAAATAGTGAAATATTAGTTGAATATTGTGAATTCGCATTTAGTGGCTATGGAGATGGATATTCTCACAATATTTATATTAACCATGTTGAAAAGTTTGTTTTTCAATACAATTATTCGCATGATTGCAAAATAGGTCATTTAGTCAAAAGTAGAGCATTTAATAATTATATCCTATATAATCGTCTTGATAGTCCTCAAAATGGTACACCCAGCCGTGAAATTGATTTGCCAAATGGTGGAGTGGCTGTAATAATTGGTAACATCATACGTCAAACACCTTCAGGTGAAAACTCAAACTTGATTGGCTATGGCCTGGAGGGTTTGTCTAACCCACAACCACATGATATTTGTATAAACAACAACACCATAATAAATGAAAAGTCGAATGGTAGCTTTGTTCAACTGCAAAGTGGTACCAATATGCTAAAACTTTCAAATAATATATTCGCAGGTGGAGGCAATTTACTTGTTGGTTCGGCAGCGGTTCTCGATACCTTTTCAAATTTCAGAACTTTGAAAATTGATCATGCTGGTTTTATTGACCCGCAGAATCTAGATTTCCATTTGAGTGATACTTCCTGGGCTGTTAACCACGGAATGATACCAGGATTTTATGGTAATTTTAATTTGTTGGCAACGTATGAATATGTTGAACCTATCAACTCTCAGGATCGAAAATTTGTTGACAAAATCGATATCGGGGCTTTTGAATCAGATATTTCAACAAAATTATCAGAACAGATACCAGATAATGGTATTACATTAAATAAAAATTGCATAAGAAATGATGAAAATAACTACAGTAAACTATTGATTACAAATGTATTAGGCGAAAATATATCAT
The DNA here is from genome assembly GCA_016787375.1 of Saprospiraceae bacterium. GTDB lineage: Bacteria > Bacteroidota > Bacteroidia > Chitinophagales > Saprospiraceae > JAEUUM01. Next base: position 1,301 of record JAEUUM010000311.1, on the reverse strand, counting down.
TTAAAACATTAAGTCCTGGCGAATTATTCTGTTTTGATGCTTTTGTACCTGGAATTTATATATTATCAGTCTATTACAGCAAAAATAAGGTTAGAACATTAAAAATTTTGATAAACCATTAATAGATGGACAAATCGTTTTATCATTACGATAGTTTTGAATTGTTTGGAAAAAAATTTCACAGGATAATTCTGATTCCGGACGAACCTCAATTTCAACAGATTAACTCCGTAATTAAACAAACAGGTAACAATTCAGATGGTTTTTTTTGGAAAAAATTACTTTTTTGTATCTCAAAAGAGTGCAATATTGCATTGAGTGAAGAGTTTGATTTTGATGCGGAAAAAGATGCTTGTATTATTTGTAATGAATCAAAAGAGGCATTATTGGATTTATTTATTTGCCTCTCTAATGTGGTGTCAGATCAACAATCATTTTTAAATTTTATCCAAAAAATAAAAACTATTTCAACGGAAGATACTGAGGAGGAATATGATGATTTGCTTGGATAATCTAAACGGGCTTCAATCTTTGTTTGTAGAAATAATTGAGTAACACTCCACCAATTATGAAGAGAATTCCCAAAATTGTCCAAAATGTATAAATTTCATCAAAAACCAAAATTCCAAATCCTATTGCATATAGTACTCCTAAATAATTTAAAATAGATACATCAGCAAGTTTTTCCTCCTGTAGAGCTAAAGTGAGGTTTATTTGGCCCAGTTGAGTTAATATTCCTATTCCCAATAGTTGAATCCATACCACTCCTGTGGGCATTTGCCATTGAAAAAAAGCAGCAAATAAGCCGACGACTACTCCAAAAAGTTGAAAATGCAGGACTACAACAACAGGATCTTCTTTCTCCTTCATTCTTCGTACAAAATTGTATGCAAATCCCGATGATATTGCAGAGACCAAGCCTATTAATAGGATATTTAACGGTATATCTAAATTAAATCCTTTTATAATTATGACACCGAGAAATGAAATTGTAAAAAAAAGCCATTGTACTGATCTGACATATTCCTTCAACAAATATATACCAATAATGCTCGTGAAAATTGGGGACATATATTGAATGGTTACTGCGGTACCTAATGGTAAAACTTTTATTGTTATAAAGTAAGTGAACAATGCTAAAGTACCGAAGAATCCGCGTGCCAGTAATAGTTTGCGATTGCTTCCGATCCAATTAACTTTTCGCTTCATCAAAATACTAAAACATAGTAATGCAGAGACTATACAACGAAAAAATACAATTTCCATAGGTGGCAGAAAGCTCAAATTCTTAATAAGTACAT
>JAEUUM010000297.1 GCA_016787375.1 Saprospiraceae bacterium | reverse complement strand
TATTGTGTCTTTACCAAGCCAGATCATTGAGTGTCCGGTAGTTACATCAAGTCCGGATGATTGGTAAAATGCATCGTTTTGGGTTAATTCTCCAGGCAAATTTTGATTTATAGGATTAACATGAAGTTGATACCAAGTTTCACCTCCGTCTTTCGTCATAAAAGAAAACCCATCTGTAGATATCACTTTTTCTGGATTAGATTTACAAACATTAAATCCTAATGCTCCACCGCCCCACAAATAGCTAAAATACCCGCCGTCTCCACCCCAGCCAGTATAAATATTTTCATTGTTGATCACTTTGAACGTATTAACCCAAGTTTTGCCACCATCTTTCGATTTAAAAATAAAAGGCTGATAGTTAAGATCACCTGCGGCGTAAACTGTATTGATATTATTTTGTGCCAAATCAACCCATCTTATAGATACTTCTTTCGGAATGTTGTTTCTTGTCGAAGTCCATGCGCTATCTTTATCGAAATCCAGTACATAAAGTTCTTTAAAATCATGGTACAAATCTATTACTTCAAGCCAGGGGAATAATTTTTCTTTGGGTACAGTTGTTGCAAATAGCCTTATAACATTGCCATCTTTTGCACCATTCATTTTAAAAATAGCCTCAGTTTCAGGTATACCGTTCGTTTCTTTAAATGTAAAAGTATCCCCATCGTCGGTAGAAATGAGCAAACCGTCATTTATGGCAACTATAATTAGATTTTCGTCCCAAAAAATACCCCCTAGCCAACAGTTTGAATTTAAAGATTGGTAAATGGTGCTATATGTTTCACCCGAATTATTTGAAAAAAAAAGTTTATCATACTCATTGAGAATGATTTGGTTAGTACGATGAGGGTTTGCATAGAGTGCATGTACACCAGTTGTTGTTGGGTCATTGATTTTTACCCAAGTTTTACCAGCGTCAGTTGACATTGTGGGTTCTGCTTTGAACCAAGGATCACTTGTATTTGAAAGTGATTTAGAAACAGTGTATAAGGTGTCAGCACTTGAAGTAAATTGAATTTGCGATTTTACAGTACCGATAATTTGTTGATATGGATAAACTTCCCACATGTGACCTTCACTAGAGCTTTTATAAACACCTCCCATATCACAAACTAAGTATAATTCATTTTGATTAAATGGACTTATTGCCGGTGAATACATATAACCTCCTCCACCTGAACCCTTTGGTTTAAATTCGGTTGGTTGCGCCAAACTTAAATTACCAATACCAAAAATCAATAAAAATAACGCACAGTGCTTCACACAAAAATAAATTTATGAAATAATAACCATTTTAGAATTTGCCTTAAAAATATTAAAGAAATACAACTAGAGCTCTTTAGAATACGTTTTTTTGCTAAAAATCAAAATAAGATCGCAAAACATAACCTGTTAAGAGATAATTTCAACTTTTAGAAATCTTTATTCAGTTGGGCTCATTTAATATTTCTATATTTTTTTAACACCTGATACCGCTACTATGATTTCTCCCCATTATTAAATAATCAAAGCTCCAATATAACCAATCAGAATATTGTTGAATAAGCCAGTTAATCAAGATAATATCAATCAAATTTGGATCCTGTATTGCCTTGTATTCAATTTAGTTTTTTCAACATTAAAGATAATTCTCATAAATATCTAAACCATAAAAAAAGGTCGCTCCAAAAAAATGAAGAGACCTTTTTGCTTGTGAAATCTAAGAGTTAATGAATTACCACCAATTTTTTAGCAGTTGAAACTTTAGAACCATCACTCAAGAAATATTGATAAATACCTTGACCCAGGTCTTGCGTACTCAATGTTTCTTGTGTCGAACCTTTTGCAACTTGTTTTACCATAACTGTTCTACCGGTTAAGTCGACGACTTGTAATGTAAGTTCCTTGTCTGAAGCTTTACCTAAGTTGATTACAGTGTATTGGTCAGCAGGGTTTGGATAATTTTGATCCATTCCAAGATTCTGAAGATAATTGTCAAATTCTGTTCCTGTAATTATTCCATGGAACCACTGGTATGTTCGTTTCATGATTTCATCAGAAACTGCCTTTGATGCAACCATCTCAAGTCCAATTCCGAGGTTAACTGTTTTGAAGTTGGCATGGTGTGATCTTACACCAGCAATTTTAGCTGCTGTGTTGTATGTAAAGATATTATATCCTTCAGGAGCAATAGCTTCAATTTGATCAGGATAATAGTACGTTGCACCATAGCTCTTGTTGATACCTGAAGTACCCGTTGCATCAAAAACAAAGTCACCGGCTACTGATTTGAATTGTGTACTTGTAGCATCACCATCGTTAATGAAATTGGTGCTAAAATAGTCGTTCATCAGCGCTTTTGTAGCTGCATTTCCGTTTGAACTGGCATCAAGTGATGACAAATCCCAGTTAACATCCTGACCGGCAATCATAATATTTCCACCATTGTCCATAAAATTTTGGAAGTAACCTGCCATTTCATTGGTAAGAGCAGGGAATGTCCATCCCACAGAGTAGTAAATATGCTTTATCTCATCCAATGCGCCGGCATCAAAACCTTTCAATGTTTTTAAATGGCCCAATGCTCCATAAGCTTGCTCGCCAGTTGCTACTAATCCTTCATGGTATGCTTTTTTAAGATCAACTGTGCCGGATGCAGGTTGATTGTCAGAAACTACCAACAAATCAGTAACTCCTGAAATAATGGTATATGCAAAACTTTGAAGTGATTGAGTATTTGAATTATATACTCCCGCACTGAAATCACCAATACCAGGTGTATTTCCGACAATTGCATTGAATGTTGCTCCTATTGTGCTGTTTGCAGGAACGGTTACTTTATCGCCGTTATTGTAGATGTTACCGTTGATGGTAACATGAGCATTCCAATCAGCCGGCCAAGTACCTTGAATTGAAACATCAAGGTCAACATCGTTTTCTGTCAGATTGGTTAAATTGAATGCGAAATCATTGCCGTTGGTAAGATCTCCCTTTTGGAATACCTGAGTTTCAACATTAACAGCTTCAACTTTTTCATCCTTTGATGTACCCGATTGAATAATTTCTTTGGTTCCTACATTTTGAACATATACGATTGGATAAATTTGGTCTTCCTGCCAGGTTGGGGCCACAGTATAGGAATATGTGTATTCAACAAACTCTCCTTCGTTTGCAGGGTTGTAAACATCACCTGCACTTCCATTGGTATTTATGAATTTTCTGAAAACGTTTGGAAATTCTTTCTCGCCATTAGAACCTGGTGCAGTAGCATAATTTACCTCTTCTTCTACAACCATTGCTCTAATAATATAATTGGCAGTCGGAACTGCTCCCAATGAAGCAATCTTAACATGAACATCATGGTTCCCACCGCCATTGTTTACGTCTTCAACGAATATTTTAATTGGACTGCTACCGGCTTGATCGATTAATGCTTGAGTTACAGCTGTTGGGCTACCAATGTTAACTCCATTGCTAATCATGTTAGGTACACCTGATACCGTGTATAGGTTAACCATTGCTTGTACCTCAGGTGCATTGGCTGCATTCATAGGGTCAACTCCTGGCCACGAAGTGTGGTAAGCAACATGGTTTACGTTTTGTTTGTTGTTTACATAAACGGCTTGAAATGCCGGATTTTGAGCTGCACAAGGCCCACAACTAGCTTGAGTAAAGTGTTCGAACATGATCAGCTTCTTTGCCTGACCATTAGAAAGAAAAGGGAGCATTAACATACAGAATGCAATGCTTAATTTGTAGATTTTTTTCATAATTGAAATTTTTTATCGATTAGTAAAGCGTTTTAATGAACAAATATAAAACATTTAATGATTGATGTTTTAAAAAATATCCGGATGAAATAAAATTCTGAGGGTTTTATGTATCTCAATCATTCTCAAATTAATAAAAAGGAATAATAGAAAAATTCCTGAATGATTTTTGTTTCAGAGTTTATCAAAGAGAGAACCGCTCAATCCGCCGTTTTCATGATCTATTAGCCATTGTTTTCTCCATAGACCGCCACTGTATCCGATAAGATTATTGTTGCTTCCAATCACCCGATGACATGGAATGATTATTGGAATTGGATTCGCACCGTTCGCAGTTCCTACTGCCCTGATTTTTTTAACATCGCCTAATTTTTCAGCGATATTTTTATAACTGATTAACTCACCAAATTTGATGTTGAGTAATTCTGTCCAAACTTCTTTTTGAAAATTTGTACCAATTAGATTAAGTGGTATGTCAAATACTTTTCTCCCATCATAAAAATACTCCTTCAATTGAAGAATGATCTTCTTTGAAGGAGTATTAGGGCTAGTATCGGTTATTTCTAATTCTGAAAATTCAAGTTTAGTCAGTTGATCGTCAACGAGGGTGATTTTTAGAAAACCCAAAGGTGATTCAAAGCAATCAATACTGGTATCCATTCATTTTCGAATTAATTTGAATCATGTTTAACCATTACATCCCAATTCTCAACCCAACTGAAAAAGGATTTAATTCGTATTGATCTTTAAAAATAGAGTTTGCAGTATAATGTATGTAAAGACCTGCAGTTTTTGTACCTATATTAATTCGCCCTCCATAAATGAATGGATTCATGTTATATTTTGCATTGCTGTTAATATCTATCCTTTCATCCAAATCAGTTTTTAGCTCGCTGCTTGAGAAACTGTTGGTTCGAATAGCACCAAATCCTCCAATGGCAAGGTTCAGTTTTCTACCTATCTTGAAATCAAGCGCCACAGGTATGTTAATGTAACCCGCCCCAAAGTCAGAATCTTTAAGGTTGGAATCCTTTATAAATTTTACTTTGTCTTTTGTACCGTCGTATGCAAGTTGTTGTTCTTTGGTATCAAAATCAAAATATAAATATGTCAATCCAATATTGAGCCCAATTGTATTTGCTGAGTTAAGTGATTTTCTAAAATTGAAACCATATTCAAGCATTGCTGAGCGCCAAAAATTAATATCCGGGCTATCATCAGGTACTCCGCTTCCTTCAAGTGCAGTAGCAAAACCAATATTGAAATTGATTCCTGATTTCCAGCCTGATTTTCTTTTTGGCTTCATGTTCATTGCACCCGCTTCTGTTTCTTTCATTTCGCCTGAACCTTCTTCTTTTTCTGTGATCTCCTCATCTTGAGTAGGATCCGGTTCAGCAGGATACATTTTTGCTTCAACACCATATATAATGTCGTACATTTTAGTTGTCAGGTCTTCAGGATTCTTTATTTGTCCGCTATTCAATTCTTGCTTGAGAGCATCCAGCTTCAGATTTAAATCAGGAGTCAAATCTTTTAGAAGCTTTGTTTGTGCTAAAGAATCCTCCTGTGCAACAGATTGGAAATATGTTGCCATAACAAAAAGTGAGGCAACTGATAGTTTTAAAAATGTTTTCATTTTAGTTCAAATTATGATTGCGTAGAAATTAATTACCAATCAAAACTAAATAGTTTTTTTGATTTGACAGAAAGTTTAAATCATTTTTCGGATTAACTGCACCAATTTAACGTCATAGGTAGGTTGATTTTGTACAAACAATTGAGAAATAGGTTCACAGGTCTTCCTAAAAAACAAAACCCCGAATCTTTTGAATCCGGGGTTAAAAACACACTTATAGATTAAAAGGGAAGTTCCTTCTCTTTTGTTATTTTTACAAATTCGCTGACGACAACTTCTGCAATTGTTTGTTTAGCTCCGCTCTTATTTTCATAAGTGCGGTATTGGAGTCTGCCATTAATGGCCAATTCATTTCCTTTTTTGATGTTTTTATGGATAAATTCTGCCGTTTTACCCCAGGCTACCGCAGTATGCCACTGGGTATCGCTCTTGTACTCTCCACCGGTACTCAAATATCGGTCTGAGGTTGCCAACGATAATTTTACCATTTGTTTGTTTCCATTGAAACTTAATAATTCCGGATCTTTACCTACAAAACCCATTAACTGAACATTGTTCTTCATCTGATTCATGATACTTGCTTTTTAAAACTTTAATTAATTGCTTTTTACACTCATTGCCTTCGATCGAAAAGACAATACATAGACGCAGGGACTTTAAAAATTCCATAAAAGATCAGATGCGAATTTTAAATTTATTTATTATTAATGTATAAAATACAGAAAATCAAATTAGTGTAATAAAATTTTTTTCATAAATTTTTCTTTTTAACTTGCGTTTAATTTTGAAAACGTGAAATACCCATCATGCTAAAAACCATTGCTATATTAATTTTGGCTTTAATCATGGTACCTTTGGTGTCATACAAATTTGATCAGCCTTTAACCGAATTGCAACTTCATTTACTTTGCAATTGCATTTATATAGCTTTGATAACGGCATTTTTGTGTTTTACTGTTAGCGAAATCACCGGCAATTGCAGTCAGGTAGATAAGATTTGGAGCATCATACCGATAGTTTATGTTTGGTACATTGCCTATGAGGGAGGAATGAGTCCGAGATTAATACTCATGGCAGCACTGGTAACAGCTTGGGGAGTGCGGTTAACCTATAATTTTTCGCGGAGAGGAGCTTACACTTGGAAATTCTGGTCAGGTGAAGAAGATTATCGTTGGGGAGTTTTGCGTCAAAAACCTGAACTAAAAGGTAGGATGAAGTGGTTTTTTTTCAACTTGTTTTTTATTTCACTCTATCAAAATGGACTTATTTTGCTTTTTACCTTACCGATTTTAATGGTTTACGTTAGCCCGAATCTAGCATTAGGAAATTTTGATATTTTATTTGGCTTTCTGTTTGTTGCATTTTTGGTAGTGGAAACCATTGCTGATCAACAACAATGGAATTACCAAACAGAAAAACACAAACGGATTTCAAATGGAATGACCCCCGAAGGAATTTACCTAAAAGGTTTTACCCATACAGGCCTTTGGAAATTCATGCGTCACCCCAATTATATGGCAGAACAAGCCATCTGGGTTTGTTTTTATTTGTTGGGAGCATCAGCATCAGGGCATTGGATCAACTGGTCGGTCACAGGATGTTTATTGCTGATGTTGCTTTTTCAGGGCAGTGCAAATTTCAGTGAAGATATTTCTGAATCAAAATATCCACAATATATTGAGTATAAAAGGGTTACGGGAAGGTTTTTGCCAAAATTTTAATAGTCCGATAGTTAACTTAATTTAAAGGTGTTTGATTTTAAATGTTATTTTCACCTAAAATACCCATCAACTCCCAACCCAAACAAAGCAAAATCATACTTAACGGGGTCACCTGGGTCCAGTATTTTCATTTTGTCAGTGAGTTCTAATACTGTTAGCCAATCTGTCTGTTTCCGATCAATTAATCCAAGATTCCTGGCTACTTCGTCAACATGCACATCTAATGGCAGCAATAGTTGTGCCGGAGAAATCTTATGCCACAATCCGAAATCTACCCCTTTTTGGTCTTTTCTGACCATCCATCTTAAAAACATGTTTAACCTTTTACAGGTACTCTTACGCAAGGGAGTTGCAATGTGCTTTCGTGTACGATCGGGTGCATAAGGGTGGTCGAAGAATAAGTTGTGAAAGCCAATAAGTGCTTTTTGAACGTTGATATCTTCATCGGAAATATGAACTGCAAAGGCATCTTCCAATGAATCATGGCTTTTGTAATAATTCTGAAAAAACTCTAAAAAGTAAATTGCATCTGTCCCGTTGAATGTTCGATGAACAAATGAATTAAATCTTGTGCGGTCTGATTCAGAATGATGAAGAACAAAATCATAAGGACTATTTTCCAGCAGAATTGCAAGTTTACTGCAGCTTTGTATAATTGACTTTCGATTTCCCCATGATAACATGGCTGCCCAAAATGCCATGATTTCTATATCCTGTAATCGACTAAACCTGTGTGGAATGCTTACCGGATCATTTTCTATAAATCCAAGGTGATTAAACCTTTTGACATACCCATCCAGAAATTCCTTTAAATCTTCATTTTGGCTAATATCCGACAAATTATCTGGTGTTGTTTGCAAAAAAATCTTAAAAAAGGACGTTTAAAAATATAAATAACTTTACATTAGCATCAAGAATACAAACTTATGACAGCTACACTTATTTATACACTTTGTCTGTTTACTATTTTTTGTATTAAAAAAGCAATTAACCTGCAAGAGAAACCTTAGCGGTTAAGTTTATATCTTTTTAAGTTCACCAAACCACATTTTTGGAAGAAGTGTCCAAAAGACACCCGCAAAACCCCCAAACCGTATTTTATACTCCTGCTTAAATTGATCGATGACGCTTCTTTGAAATATTTGGTAGGGCAAGTTACTTCACCAATATTGAATCCTGCATAAATGATTTGACTGAGCATTTCGTTGTCAAATACAAAATCATCGGAGTTTTCATTAAAAGGGATGGTTTCGAGAACCTGGCGACTAAAAGACCGGTATCCGGTGTGATATTCTGATAATTTATACCTAACCAGAAAATTTTGAGTCATGGTCAAAAGTCGGTTGGCAATGTATTTGTACATTGGCATACCACCTGCCAATGCTCCTTTACCCAATATTCTTGAACCCAAAACTACCGGATAAAGACCTTCGCCTATGATGTTTACCATTGAAGGTATTAGTTTCGGAGTATATTGGTAGTCAGGGTGGAGCATGATGATGATGTCACCTCCAAGATCCATGGCTTTGTTGTATAAGCTCTTCTGATTTCCGCCGTAACCTTTGTTAGATTCGTGTCTGAGAATGTGTGCGATTCCGATTCTTTTTGCAACTTCGATGGTATTGTCTTTACTGGCATCGTCGCATAATATGACTTCGTCAACAATATCGTGGGGGATTTCATTATAAGTCTGTTGTAGAGTAAGGGCGGCATTATAAGCCGGTAATACTACAATAACTTTTTTACCTTTGTACATGATTCAGATTTTACTTCGAGGGTTCTTCTTTTTTGTCAAGCAATTCTAAAAGTGACTGATTTTTTAAAAAGGAAAACCATTTGATTACCTTTTTCATGTCGTTAATTTTAACCCTGTCCCTGTCATA
>JAEUUM010000147.1 GCA_016787375.1 Saprospiraceae bacterium | reverse complement strand
TACATTGGATATGCGTCCCTTTAATTTTCTTCTCATTGATGGGTTTATTATATCTAATTCCATTTCCAATAGACAAAACATGGTACCTGAATTGGGCCTCAATTTTACTCTTGGCAGGTTTGATCTTTTATTTATTTCATTCACGAACTATCTTTTTAGGCTTTGTTGTTATCAGTTTCATCGTATTAAAAGGAGTTGAATCTCTCACATCAGGTTTTCAGGAGAATATTGTCTTTAATATTTTACTTGGTATATTCGTAATAGCATGGGTTGGCCAGTTTATTGGGCATAAAATAGAAGGTAAAAAACCTTCATTCCTTGATGATGCTAAATATTTGCTAATAGGACCCGCCTGGTTACTTCATTTTATCTACAAGAAATTTGGGATACCTTATTAAGAGCAATTTAAATTGATCATAAAAAAATGGTGAGTCATTATAATTTGTGACTCACCATTTTTAAAAAATTAAAAAACTATTTGTTCTTCTTTTGTTGAAGTTCTTATTTCTTGACAAATTTTCTACTCAAACTTTTGTTTTTAGTTTTGGCGTAAAGGATATAAGTACCGGGAACAAAATCATCAACACTAATAGTCTCTTTGGCGGAAACATTAAGTCTGGACAGTATTTTTTGCCCTGACATATCAAATATTTCAAGGTTGTAGTTTTGATTGTCTGAAAATAAGATATTAAGATCATTTCTTACAGGGTTAGGAAAAACCTTTAAGATTGAATTGTTATCTGAAATTTGATTGGACAAAGAAGTAGATAAATCATCAATTCTGAAATCCCATATTCCTCTACCATACGTTCCGTATCTGACAACTTTATGGCCCGATATATACTCAACACTCCAATATGTCTGAGTAGGAGCAGATAATCCGGAAAGATCATACCATTTTTCTTTTGCCACTGAATAAACATAAGGTCCTGCCTGAGTCGCTGCAAATAAAAATGACTCATCTTCATTAGGCACCACATTAAAAACCATAGTTTTTGGAAGTCCGTTTGACAAAGCTGTAAAGGTTATGCCTCCATCATTGGATTTTAAAACACCAGGGTTAGAATAACCACTTCCGCACAAATAAATTACTTCTTTATCGGTTTTGGAAGGATATATACCTGCACCGTATAGATAATGACTTCCGGGTACATTCAAATCACTTTTAAACCACGTTTGACCTCCATCATCCGTGGTGTAGAATTTGCCGTTGTTTGTAGAGATGTACATTCGTGTTGGGTCAACAGGTGATACAGCAATTGCAGATATTTCTGAACCTGAATTTGCCTTAAAATCAAAAGGATATTGCGTTGCAGTTATGGAGCCACTTTGGTATTTTAATCTTATTAAAAATGACCCTGCTCCTCCCTCAATGTTTCCACCGGCTAACAATACTTCATGTTTTGTTGGATCAGGACCCGGCACTATTGGTGGTATCCAAACAGTCTCATTATCAGATTTTATTTCATACCATGCAGTTGGACCTTGAGATTTAGGATTATTGTAAAATGAAATGCTACCACCCGGATAAACAGTCCATAACCCTGCACCGCTTTTTGTAAAACATGTATGTCCGTAGTCACCAGAAATAACTTGTGTAAAATCAGCAGCATCTTTCTCAGAGATTAGGCTGTTTGCCCTTTGAAATCCTTGATCTTGAGCTCCTGCGTAAATGTAGTCGTATGTATCCGGTTGGGTTGACACATCATAATATTGTGCATTATTTAAATGCTCAAGTGTTATGTTTTTGACCGTTTTTGTATAATCTGTGGTTGTGTATATACCACCATGGCAACAAATAACTCCAAAATAGCTTCCATCATTTTTTTGAAACTCATTAAAATGCATCATATCTGCATGTAGTTTCCCAACGACATTTCCATAATATTCTCCCCATCCATTTATTTTTTGCCATAAGCTCCCTTCAAAATCACTTTTATAGCATTCAACTTCACCCATCAACAACTTTTTGGGGTCCGATCGAAAAGCAAAGATACCAACTCCCCAAGGGCTGACTGGAAATTTACCTTTATTGACCCAGCTAGCACCATAATCGTCTGTGTAAAATACGTATTCATTGGAATTGTAGATGTAAAATCTAACATGATCATTCATCCATGTTGAGGTAACCTTAAAAGAAAAGTTATCCCCGATGCCAAAGCTTTTTTCATTCAACAAAACAAATTGATTGTTTACAAAATCCCACTTGTGAATTGCAGTTTTGGTTGAAGAGGATCGCTCAATTAAGTACACTTCATTAGTATTTCCAGGATTTACGAGATTGAAATCAGTAAGTGGTCTATTTCCCAGATCTTTTACTATTTTATACGAATTTCCATTATCTGTAGATTGATACACCCTTATGGTGTAAGTACTATTCCCAGTGGTTTTTTCTCTGGCAAGGAACATTCCTGTGTGGTTGGCATCGTTCATTATTAGGAAATCTTTATTCGCATCTATATTAGCAGAAAGATTTTGTCCATCCGCTTCTACCCATGATTGGCCATCATCATCTGAATTAACAATTTTTTTATTTAAAACGCAGGTTAACCTTTTCGATGAAGGGCCACTATAAATTCGAATAAACCTTTCATCAAATTGGTACTCCTGGTTAATTGCATGCCATTCAAGTCCGCTTGATGTCCCTTTAAATATTGATCCACCTGCAGCAACTGAATAAAGATAATCTGTCTCCGGGTCATAATCTGTCCAAACTTGACTTCCTGTGACATTTTTTGCCCCTCTTTCATACCATTGACCTTTAAGGGTACTGTCAGCAAAATACTCAATTCCTGAACGGTTAGATATTTTAGATAATAGGGCCAATCGAATTTCAGCTTTATTTTTCTGGTTTTGCAACTCTATCTCACGCCAATCAGTGCCGGGTGCTGCTCTATGCATGGCCTCAAACCACTTTTGACGATTAATTTCTTTCGTTTTGTCTTCTTTGATGTTTGAAGGATTTTCAGTTGGTTTGGGGTTAATGAAATTTGATTTAGTAATATTCCCCGATCTTTTAGTATCAAGCAAATTTACACTCACCAGACCAGTCAATATTATACTGACATATCCCAATAAAATGATCTGAACTTTTTTCATAAATAAATTTAGCTACATTATTATTACCAAAAATATAAGTTAGAATTCACATTTCCTAAATAGTTTTCTATTAAAAGCATAAAATGACTTAAATCTTACAAAGTCTATTTCGCAGCAAGTGGTCGCATAGAACCAATGCTGTCATCGCTTCAACAATTGGAACAGCTCTTGGAATAACACATGGATCATGCCTTCCACCTATCAACAGGCTCGTCTCTTCATTTTGCGAATTTATCGTATTTTGAGTTTTCTGAATTGTTGAAACCGGTTTAAAAGCAGCCCTAAAAACGATATCCATACCATTTGATATTCCTCCTTGAACACCACCTGAATGATTGGTAAGAGTTTTAACGACCCCATTATCGTGGATGAACACGTCATTATGAACCGATCCAACCATATTTGCTGATTCAAAACCAGAACCTATTTCGAAACCTTTGCAAGCATTAATACTCAAAATTGCTTTACCCAAATCTGCGTGCAATTTGTCAAATACCGGTTCCCCTAACCCGACGGGTACCCCTGTTACTACTGTTTCAATAACCCCACCAACAGTATCTCCCTGTTCCTTTATCTCTCTAATGAAATCCTCCATTCTTTGCACAACATCAACTTCGGGGCACCTTACTTTATTATTATAAATTTGGGTCAAGTCCAATTGATTATAATCCTTTGTTAAATGAACGTATCCAATCCGTTGGGTGTAGCTGTAAACATTGATCTCATTCAATTTCAATATCATTTGGGCAATAGATCCAGCGGCTACCCTTGCTGCAGTTTCTCGTGCAGAAGATCTTCCTCCACCTTTATGATCTCGAATGCCATATTTACCCTCGTAAGTATAATCAGCATGCGATGGACGATAAACGTTTTTCAGGTGATCATAATCATTTGATTTGTTATCTTCATTTGGAATTAAAATTGTAATTGGTGTTCCGGTCGAGATACCGTCATACAAGCCGCTAATGATTTGAAAAAGTTCGGATTCGTCTCTTGAAGAAGTCAATTCAGATTGACCTGGCCTGCGTTGTTGTAATTTTATCTTTAGAAATTCTTCATCGATTTTAAGACCTGCAGGGCAGCCATCAATGGTTACTCCAATGAAAGGTCCATGCGATTCACCAAAACTTGTAACCTTAAAAACCTTCCCAAAGCTATTCCCGCCCATTTATTTTGTAATTTGTTCCAAAATTAAACTTATTCAAACGAAAATCGTTTAGTAACAAGTCCAGTAAATTATTTTTTAGGCAAATTCTTATGAAATTTATTCCTACAGATTCTCTTGAAAAGTTAGAGTTTGACAAAATAAGACAACTTGTCGCAAGTGAATCCTTTGGCGAACCAGCTGCTAAAATAATTAACAACCTACACCCATCTTCTGATTTTAGCCTAATAATGACTATGCTGAAACAGGTTGATGAATGCAAAGATGGCATTTTAAATAATGATGGTGTTCCAAAAGGAATTTACAATGACATTACAGAATTACTTCAACCACTGGGTATAGAAAACTACGTACTGGAGTTGGAGGAGATGCTACAAATTAGGAATTTGACAT
>JAEUUM010000276.1 GCA_016787375.1 Saprospiraceae bacterium | reverse complement strand
AAACATGATTGTACTTGCAGGAAGGAATGCTACAGTTGAACAGATCAACAAAAATTCACTTGAAAATATACACAAAGATTCTTACACATTTCATGCATCGGTTACCGGCAATTTTGATTTAAGAAGATGCCCAGCTGATATCTCACTTGAACTAAAAGAAGGTGCAAGGGTAATGTTCATTAAAAACGATCCATTGCGAAAGTATGTTAACGGAACATTAGGAATTATTGAATCCATGACTTTCAATGAAATAAAAGTAAAAACACTGGATGATAACCACAACGAAACCATCGTAACTGTGGAAAAGGAAACCTGGGAAATGCACAGATACAAACTCAGTGAAGAGAACAATTCAAAAGTAGATGTAGAGATAATTGGTACTTTCAGTCAGTTCCCGGTTCGCTTAGCATGGGCTTTAACAATACACAAAAGCCAGGGCAAAACCTTCGATCAGCTTTTCCTTGATAATGAAAGAGGAATGTTTGAGCACGGACAACTTTACGTCGCCCTTAGCAGATGCCGCACAATGAACGGACTTCACCTTCATAAACCGATTACACCGCGCGATGTAATGATTGACCCTACGGTCATGAGTTATTATGTTTCTAACTTCTAAATACCAAACAATCAAATAGATTTTATAAAACAGGCACTATTTTCAATACCAGCATACTGTCCGTAATTCTCAGTACGTATGTAACCTGATTTATGGTAAAGCGCAATTGCTTCAGGTTGTTGAAAACCGGTTTCTAAAATGCAAGACAGATTACCCAACTCTTTTGCCCATATTTCAAGTTCAAAAAGAATTTTACTCGCAATACCCTTCCCTCTTGCTTCAGGCTTAACGAACATTCGCTTAACTTCCATAACACCATCTGCATATTGTTTAATGGCCCCACAACCGACTGCAATATCATCATTAAATGCTATTACCACATGGTTAATTTTGTCAATTTTATTGAATTGTGCATAAAAAGCATGGTCATCTCCATCCCGAATGCGCAAATCCTGATCAAGAAGCAAAACAAGCTTTTTGAAATCCGGATTATCAGAATTTGTTCTAAGTAAATCAACCATAATAAATAATGATATTAATCAAGAAACAGGATTAGTCCTTTTCAGCAATGGATCTTATTTGTTTTAGAAAATCGTCCATTCCTGCTTCAGAATGCTTTTGCCCCTCCTCATTGGAAAAACCTTCTTGTGTCCACGTAAGTTTGGTGTGATTGTCATTCATGGTCTCTAACAAATAACTGATTTTTGAATAATTATCAGGGGTGTCTTCCAAACCGGAAAATCCACTCCAGTAACTGTAACTTATTAATTCATGCAAGCTATTTTCGATTATTTCTCCGTGATCACGGTACGTTTGTCCATTATATTCACCCTGAAATACAATTGAACTTCCGGGTTTCCAATCGGTAATGGTGTTGGTTCCATAGAGGTACTCTTTGATTATTTCAGGTTTAGTTAAAACCTCCCAAACACGACCAACAGGTGCGGAAATCAAAATAGATTTAGAAACTTTCAAATCGTGATTCATGGTATTTTATTGTTTTTTTCCGAAAAATTATTTAAAGATTTCAGTGCATTTTTTTGGACCTTGTTTTGAAAAATGGTAGACCAACCTAGTAAAAAACCACTCAAACCCATTGCTTGTCTTGCCCATAAATAGAAATTAAAGGAATCATGGTGTTTTAGAATTTTTCCATTGTCGAACTCAAATGAAGCGTGTATTTTATTCACCACTTTCCGCCCAGTTTTTGAAAAGGTATAAGTTGCAATCCAGTCAGCTTCCCCATGATTGTCATTTGTAGAAATATTGGAATATTCAAGTTTCAGATCCTTACCTGATTTACAAAGCATTTCCCACATATTCCTGACTTGAATGGCATTCAAATTTTGAAATACCGGATCCGAAAATAAGGCTTCATCTGCATAACAATTCTGCATGGTTTGGTAATCTTTTTTCTGAAAAGCAGTATAAAACGCTGTAATTATTTGCTGGTTTGTTAAGTTCAAAATTATAGTATTTTATGTTTAAAATTTCTTGTCTATTGCATGCAATGAATTCTAAAGTTAAAAATTTAAGTCTGAACCAGAAATTATTTTTCTCGTGAATGGTTTGGATTTAAATACTGCAAAAATAACATTTTAAACGGGCTGCTCTTAAGATAATGATTTTCATTTTAACCAAAATGATTGTTACCGGCTAAATATTTATTATTGTATAATGTGGTATGGATTTAATAGATTTAATTTGCATGGGTATTTAAACTCAATCAAGACTTATCTGTTAGCAAAAATAAAAACCTGTGATCTATAAGAGCCTTCAAGATTGTGTTCAAGATTTGCACAACACAAAACAACTGATTAAAATCCCTTTTGAAGTGGATGCTGATCTTGAAATGGCTGAAATTCATCGTCGTTATTATGATGCAAAAGGGCCTGCCATACTGTTCGAAAAAGTAAAAAACAGTCCATTTAGAGCCCTGTCAAATTTGTATGGTACTCCTGCAAGAACTGATTTCCTGTTTAGATCAACAATTAAAAAAGTCAAAAAAATTATAGAGCTCAAAGCTCATCCTGACAATTTGTTTAAAAACCCGTTCAGATACCTTGACACGCCATTAACGGCATTCAAAGCACTCCCGTCAAGAAATTGGCTTAAGCCGGCCTCTATGTATGGTGAAACAACTATTGACAAATTACCTTTATTGAAATCCTGTCCACTTGATGCAGGGTGATTTTTTACTTTGCCCCAGGTTTTTTCTCTACCTCCGTGAAGCAAAAACATCATGGAATCAAACCTTGGGATGTACCGAATTCAGCTGAGTGGTAATGCTTACCAGCTTAATGAGGAAATCGGTTTACACTACCAAATACACCGTGGAATTGGTGTTCATCATCAATTATACAACCAATCTGATGAGGAATTTAAAGTTTCTATATTTGTAGGTGGTCTCCCATCTCACGCACTTTCTGCCATATTTCCTTTACCCGAAGGGTTATCTGAACTAACATTTGCAGGTATGCTTGCAGGTAGAAAATTTGGTTATTACCGGTATGATGGTTGGATTGTTTCTGCTGATGCAGACTTCTGTATTTTGGGAACTGTTCAAAAGAAAGACCTTAAACCAGAAGGGCCTTTCGGAGATCATTTGGGCTACTACAGTCTGGAGCATCCGTTTCCTTACATGAAAATTCACAAGGTTTTTCATAAAAAAGATCCTATTTGGCACTTTACCGTTGTTGGAAGGCCACCTCAGGAGGATTCAAGTTTCGGGTACCTCATACATCAATTGGTAGAGGCACTGACGCCGGGAGAATTTCCTGGCTTGAAGCAAATTCATGCGGTGGATGTATCAGGGGTTCACCCATTATTACTTGCTATTGGATCAGAGCGCTACATGCCCTTCAGAGATAAAAAGCCCGAAGAAATACTCGCCATCGCCAATAGAATCATAGGCTCAGGTCAAACATCTCTCGCGAAGTACCTTTTCATTGCAGATGGCAACGACCAACCGCTACTGGATACATACGACTTTAGTAATTATTTCAGACACATTCTTGAACGTGTTGATTGGCGGCGCGATATTCATTTCCAGACAAACACAACCATTGATACACTGGACTATTCCGGCACTGGATTAAATTCTGGTTCAAAAGTCATAATCGCCTGTGCAGGGCCTTCCATTAGAAATCTAAAAAACAATCTGCCCACAGATTTCGTTTTGTCAAAAAAATGGCCAAGTGTAAAACCAATGGATAATGGAATATTATGCATCGAAGGACCTAAATATACTGATTTATCGACAGAACAAGAAATAATAACAGAACTTATCAAAGAGCTTGAAACCAAGAATACAGAAGGGTTTCCCCTAATTGTATTGTGTGATGACGTTGATTTCACCATTGCTAATTGGGCGAATTTTCTTTGGGTGAGCTTTACCAGATCGAACCCCAGTCATGATATCAGAGGAGTAGGTGAACAATACACATATAAACATTGGGGTTGCACAGGTTCTCTTATCATTGACGCGAGAAAGAAACCACACCACGCACCCGAGTTGGAAAAAGACCTGAAAACAACCCTTAAGGTTGACAAGTTATTTAGCAAAGGCGGACCACTTTATGGAACAATACCAACAAGTATATGAAATTTCCGGATGGTTTTGAAAAGCGGATGAAAATCCAAATGGAATCAGAGTGGTCATCTTTAAAAGAAGCCCTGGAAAGTGAGCCTCCGGTAAGTATAAGATATAATCCTCTTAAGTTTCAAAAACAACAAAATGAATTTTCTGTACCATGGTGTAAAGATGGCTTCTATTTGCCCCAAAGACCAATTTTTACATTAGATCCTTTGTTACACGCTGGCGCATACTACGTGCAAGAGGCTTCATCCATGCTTATTGAAAAAGCCATAAATTTCATTTCAGGTGACAACGAGCCAAAAAGAGTCTTGGATCTATGTGCTGCACCTGGAGGCAAGTCTACTCATTTACTGAGTTTATTAAACTCCAATAGCCTTCTTGTTAGCAATGAAGTAATACAAACACGAGTTCCGGTTTTGATTGAGAATCTTACAAAATGGGGGTACCAAAACTCTATTGTTACAAATCTTGATCCAAAAATTTTTGCTCGCCTCGAGGGATTTTTTGACATCATACTCGTTGACGCCCCATGCTCCGGAGAGGGTTTGTTCCGTAAAGATCCAAAAGCCATGAATGAATGGTCAGAAGAAAATGCATCCAATTGTGCACTAAGGCAAACCCGAATATTGAATGACATTTTACCCTCCTTAAGACCGGGTGGATTTATCATTTATTCAACTTGTACATACAATCCTTCAGAAAATCAGGACCAACTCCAGAAAATGTCAAATCATCATGAAATGACATCGATTCAACTCGACTTAGTTGAAAAATATGGAGTTCTTGAGCTTTCTTCAAACGGAATATACGGCTACCAATGCATTCCCAACAAAACAAAAGGCGAAGGTTTTTTCATGGGTGTAATGCAAAAAAAATCTGGCGAAATAAAAGATCATAAAATTAACAAGAAACTTAACATCTCGATACCAAAAACTATTGATTCATCACAATGGCTCAGTGAGTCAGATAATTATGTAATTTTTGAAAACCATGAAAATGAATTTTCATTTATCAAAAAATCCTTGCAACACGATGTTGAGATTATTTTAAGCCATATTCCTGTTAAAAAAATAGGCACACATTTCATAACCCTCAAAGGAAAAAATATTCTTCCGACACATGGTCTGGCATTATCGGTGTGCAAATCTCCTGGTTTACCAACCATCGAAGTGCCTTTACAAGAAGCCCTGGAGTATCTCAGAAAAAACAACCTAAACATTGAATACCCGGGAGATGGTTGGAAGATAGTAAATTACCAGGGGAATGCCTTGGGTTGGGTCAATGCCACATCAGGCAGATTCAATAATAAATTACCAATGGAATTTCGAATCCGTACCCTTTAAACAACTTCAAATCCAGCCAAATGGGTTAATAAAATGTCAATGGCCGGCTCTTCATCAATAATTTGAACTCTGTAGCCTACTTTTGAGCAATATTTTAACCACCACAATTAAGTTGAAAACTTCAAAATCCAGGAAAATTATTGCTCTTATTAAGTCCTCACTTAGAGGAGAGGAACATGATTTTACAAAAGGAAGCATCAGGTTAGCCATTTTTTTATTGGCAATACCCATGATTCTTGAGTTAAGTCTGGAAAGTGTTTTTGCAATTGTAGATATATTTTTTGTAGGCAAACTAGGACAAAATGCCATTGCAGTGGTTGGGTATACAGAATCAATGATAACACTTATTTACTCTGTAGCAATTGGT
>JAEUUM010000221.1 GCA_016787375.1 Saprospiraceae bacterium | reverse complement strand
GAAATAAGTACTTCCATTCCACTTGATACTAAGTTTGATCTCACTCTCCAGGAACAATATGCATCTTTTCCAAAAGAAGATTTTGTAATAGATTCACTTGCTCTTCCTGATGGAACCGGGCAATCTTTTTCCTCTGTTCTTTTTATTGGCAGATTCAATCCTAATGAGATTATCGATGATCCTGATGACCTTGATAAGGTTTGTATTACCATCGAACACTCGTTTTTAAACGATCTTGAAATTTCTCTTACTTGTCCGAACGGGCAAAAAATTATTCTCCAAAAGCAAAGCCAAAAAACCGGCATAGTTTATCTTGGTGAACCTGTGGACGATGATGAACTTTTACCGGAGCCAATTCCGGGGAAAGGTTACGAATACTGTTGGAAAATGAACGCTCCTAATGGTACTTGGAATGATTATGTATTAAAAAATAGTCCTAAAACATTGCCTTCCGGTGTTTATGCACCGTACCAGTCATTTGACAACTTGTATGGTTGTCCGATGGATGGTCTTTGGACCATAAATGTAAATGATCTCTGGAATAGTGATAATGGTTACGTTTTTTATTGGTCTATGCAATTCAATCCTGACTTATATCCACCTGTGGATTCATTTACAAACAATATTTCCACTGGTCAATGGTTGCCGAACCAAACCATTTTAAATCAATCCGGTAATAATCTGTCAACAATTGGGCTTACACCTGGTTTGATAACGCAAGTTTGGGAGGTAAAAGATGATGCCGGTTGTACGTTCCAATATCCTGTCGATATAGAAGTTTTACCCGACCTTAACCCAACTTGTAAGAATTGTAAATTGGATTTGATCCAGCAACCAGATCAAATTGTGTGCTCCGGTGACCAGGTGATTCTCAACGCAGATGTTAATCCTGCAGGATTCATTACCCACACAAATTTCGCTGCAATGTCCTCAGAATTAAACAGGGATTCTGATACATCAGACTTTATTATACCCGTAAGTTTTTATAATTACCCATCGAGCGCAAACATCGAGGATCTTATTAATTCGGTTTGCCTCACTGCTTCTTCATCCGATTTTGCCAAAGTAGAGTTAAGTCTTGTGTCACCAGACCTTAAAGAAATAACACTCATAGCTAAAAATACAATAAATTCGGGTTCAATTTCAAAAACTTGTTTTGTTCCATCATCGACGGTACCGTTGAACACCGGAAGTGGCAGTTACACAGGTGATTTTATGTCTTCTCAAAGTTTCAATCTACTGCAGAATTGCTCTGTTAAAGGTGATTGGAAAATTCAAGTGAACAAACCAAAGAATGATTACTTTATCCTTACAGAAGCCAATGTTGATTTCAAAATAATCAACAATCTTCATTTCCAGTGGAAAGCCAATAATCTTTACTTGAACTGTGACACTTGCAAAGCAGTTCCTGTAGATGTAACTCAGGCAGATAAGGTAAAACTAATGGTATTCGATGATTATGTTTGTGTTGATTCAACAACAATTGATCTGAATATTCAAAGCTCTTTTGCTGCTCCTATAGTTAGCTATCAGGTAATATCAAGTGGAACAATTTTATTTACCTGGACTCCGGTACCGGGCGCTTCCACTTATGAAATAAGCTTAAACGGCCAGGCTTGGACAATACCAAATGGTAATTTTAGCCATATTGTTTCGAACCTGACACCTGGGGCTGAAGTGACGTTCAAGGTAAGAGTTGATTCGAAAAGTAAAAATTGTCAAAATGAAATTGGAACTGTAGTGGTTTCTCTAAATGATTGCGGGATGATGTCTTTGTTAGAAATAACCCCTGAATCTTGTCTCGGAAGCAAAGATGGAATCATCAAAATTAATGTTACCAACGGAACATCTCCCTATACATTTATTTTGAATGGCTCTGCCCCTACTTCAAATAGTACATTCCAAAATCTTTCCTCTGGATCCTACGAAATCATCATCATCGATTCCAAAGCATGCAGAGATACAATTACAACCGATATACAAACGGCTATTCCAATATCCATTGATAAAGTTGTAAAAGATGTTTCTTGTTTTGGCTTAAGTGATGGCAGCATTACAATGGATGTATATGGTGGTTTTGCACCAATCAGCTTCAATTGGTCTCAGGGAAATACACAAACAAATGTTGCAGAATTCCTTAAATCAGGTAATTATTTCGTTACCATAACTGATGGGAAGAAGTGCTCAGTAACGGAATCGATTTATATATCACAACCATCAGAATTATCCTCAAATCCTAAAATCGATAAACCAACTTGCTTTGGTTTATTCAATGCAAGTATTGATTTGCAAACTACAGGTGGTACACTTCCCTATAACTTTTTGTGGGCAGATGGCTCTAATTTTTCCTCAAAAAATGGCATTAATGCGGGCAACTATCAGGTAACCATTACAGATTCACATGGTTGTTCACTGGATAAAAACATTATAATTGATGAGCCTTTACCTCTTAGTTTTGGGGTGAACTTTTCAAATCCGGATTGCTTTGGTTATAACAACGGATGGT
>JAEUUM010000165.1 GCA_016787375.1 Saprospiraceae bacterium | reverse complement strand
AGGTGCGAATATTACAAAAGGATTCCTTCAGAAATTACATGAAATCACAAGGAAAACTCGGCGGACAAAATAAAGTACCCAGATTATCAAATGACAGAAAACTGGTAACAGAATTGATTGGCTACATAATTCCCTGATTCTTCAATTGGAAATACCTGTTAAAGCTTTGATATTGGCCGGTGGCCGAAGCACCAGAATGGGCAAAGATAAAGCCCTGATGTTATTTGGTTCAAAAACTTTTTGGCAATATTTAGTCGAAGTAGCTGAGGAAGCAGGCCTCGAAGTATTGATAAGCTGCAGAAAGGATCAAGAAAATCTTTTCAGGCATCGATTATCGGTAATTCCGGAACTTTTTGACTCTATTGGGCCGATGGGAGGCATCTTGTCTGCAATGATTACATATCCTGATAATGCATGGTTGGTAATGGCTTGCGATATGCCGGAAATTACACTGGCAACCATCAAAACCATCCTTAATGAAAGAAATCAAACCAAAGATGCAACAGTATTTCAACTTAATAATGAACATATAGAACCACTCTTTGCAATTTGGGAACCCGGCATTCAAAAAAGAATGATGTTAAGTTTTGAAGAAGGAGCGTATTCACTAAAGAAAATTTTGGAGAAAAGCAATTTACACATAATAGACGTTAAGGATAACTTGTTCGCATTCAATAATATAAACACGCCTGATGACTATAACAAACTTATAAATGGAAAATAATATACACTCTAAAAAGATTTGGAAAGTTTCAACACTTGAAACCTCCACAATAAATGATGGCCTGGCGGTTGAGGAACCACTTGAGATACAAGTTAGCTTTGGGCAACCACAAGCTAGGACTAAAAAAAGCATATCAATAACCATGCGAACACCGGGTGACGATCCCGAGTTAGCACTCGGGTTTTTATATACCGAAGGCATCATCAAAAAGCCAAATGATGTCCAAAATGTTTTGATTCCTGAATCCTTGCTTCCCGGAATGGTAAATAATGTCATTCAAATTGATTTATCACCTGATTGCATCCCTGATATTGACCGTCTTGAAAGACACTTCTATACCAGTTCGAGCTGTGGTGTTTGCGGGAAGTCCTCGATAGAATCACTCAAAACAGTCAGGATGCCTGTTTTAAAAAAAGACTATCCGGTATTCAAACGAGAATTCATTTTTGAATTACCGAACATTTTAAGAAAACATCAGGATGTATTCGACCAGACTGGCGGATTGCATGCATCAGCTATATTTGACAAGGATGGCACTCTTTTGTTGTTGAAAGAAGATGTAGGGCGCCACAACGCTTTGGATAAAATTGCCGGCAGTGGTTTAAAAAAAGGATTATTGCCATTTGATCAATATATTTTATTGGTGAGCGGAAGAGCAAGTTTTGAGCTTGTGCAAAAAGCAGCTATGATAGGAGTTCCTGTGATGGCAGCAGTTGGCGCACCTTCAAGTTTGGCTGTCGAACTGGCAGAGGAAACAGGAATTACCTTGATTGGTTTTTTGAGAGATAAGCGATTTAATGTGTACAGCAATCCCGGGCGGATTGAAATGGGTAACATTAACCATGCTAAACCCTAATTCCTGCTAAACTGTTATTAGCTGTCATTTTGTAGCTGATAGCTCCTGAAAAATAGTGCTTGAGAAAAGGGAATTTATTACTCACTTTCTGATACAAAAAGTAATATATGAAGTTATTAATCTGTAAATCAATTAATTATGATTTTTATATTTGTACGTGGTACAAATAGGGTACAAATTCATTGAAATTTCAAAATTTGAGATGATTCTTAAGTCTTTTTTTGTCTTTTTAAAATGTAATGATACACATTCTGATTTGGGGTAGCAATTGCATAAGCATTGATAAATTCATATCCATTTTCGCTAAGAAAATTCAAGGCATCTATCATAGTATTAAAATTAATTACTTTGCCATTCACATCCTTTATTCTATTATCTCCTTGACCTGTCCAAAATTTGTTCTCTTGTCCAAAATCTATCTGAATTGTTAATTTATTTGAAAATAATTTAGAAGTCCCGACAATTTGGATGTATTCGACATTAATTTCTGCTAAGGGTATATCATTAATTGATTGTGCATGAAGATATGAAAGTCCAAATATCATTAGCGCCAAAAGATAATGTTT
>JAEUUM010000159.1 GCA_016787375.1 Saprospiraceae bacterium | reverse complement strand
ATTAGCCAGATACCCAAACTCAGTATGTAAGCAAAAAAGAAAGCCTGTAAACCTCCGCCCATCATTTTATTGACAAAATTGACATTGGCAGCCTCCAGAAGCGATTCTAGCTTTTTTCCTATAAACCTGATTAAAAAAATTACACCGATGAAGGTTACAACAACGCCAAAGATATAGGACAACTTGGGACTGTCTGACCATATTTTTTGAAATATGCCAATAACAGTAGGAGATAATTTCAGTGCGGCAAGAATTGCAACAATTATGGATAATGTGTCAAACAAAGTTTTGATAAGACCCCTGCTATAACCAAGATAAAACCCCAAAGCCATCACCAAAATAACTACAAAATCAAGCATTGTTAAGCATTTTATTCATGCAATATTAATGAAAAATTTGTTTGTAAATATGCTAAAGGCCTAAAAAATGAGAGGAACATTTCACCTATGGAATAGAATTGCATGCAGAAATGATCAGTTCATTTTAACCAAATCATCAATCCCAGTGTGAAAAGTTTATTGGTTTTAGTTATTAAGATAGATATGATTTGTTCAGAATTTTTGGTTGCTGAAAATTTATCAAACCCAAGATTGTGTTGTTTTAGAGTTTGGACATCATTTTTCATTCAAATGCCAATCATAATCTTTGAAAGCTATTTTGGCATTAGATGGTTTTTTAGCGTACTTGTTCACAAATTTTCGTACGTCTCCAAAATCTGCTGAGTACCATTCAAATATTTTTGACAATTTCATGTTATTGGCATCAATCTGATTGACCTGGCTGTCATTAATAAAATTATTGGTCTGTTTTTCAAGTTGGTTGTCGAGTTCTGTTGGGTTGTATGCTTTATTCAACATTATCGGACACGATTTGGCAGAACAATTTAAAGCAAAATGTATTCGCGGTTCTTTGAATTCTTTTCGGAGAATGTCATGCTCAATGTTGTTAAGGCTGTACATCTTTTTACCGATTTTAATCCAGATTTCATCCCAGGGTTTTCCGTCATTTAAATCTGTTATCGATTTTAAAGGGTAATTTTTCAGGATTTTCTTTATGGTGAATGCATTGTAAACGTTTATCCAATAAGCAAGCCTCTCGTTTTTTGACCAGGATTTAGCAGGCGGATTATTTGATAGGAGTGTCAAATATTGGTCTAAAGTCTTTTCATCTTTTTTGAAATTTTTATAGTCCACTGACCCGGTAGAGGAAACATGTTTTTGTAGGAGCTTATCAAGCATCGAATGTTCAATTGTAGATTGGGAAAATAGGGTTGAGATATTCAGTGACAAAAGAAGTAGGGTATAACGCATATTTTCGCTAAAATTATAACAAATAAAACGCTTAGTAATCAATTAATGTTGGAATTCTTTACTCAAATTAATACATTCTTAACAAAATTAACCTTTGATCAAAAAAAAAATTCAGATTTATAAAAATAATTTTATAATATTATAGAAAATTGTTTTGTGTAACTATATGGAATAAAATTACTTACAGATAAACTAAAATAATATTGACTTATTCTCATTTGAATCGTTAATTTTTCTAACAATAAACATTGATTGTAAGCAAACATGGAGTTAATTTTGCGAGGTGAAAGAAGGTTCGATTGAGAAATCAGAACTCATTTCATATTCCCAGAGACCGGTAGTATATAGTTATTTTTTTAACAAACATATTAATCCGGAATCCATGAACATTTTTACTCAAGGTCTGAATCATTCAGGCTCTAACCTAATTAAGAATTTTAATTCTTATCCAAAAGTAAGGCTTGCTATTTTGACCATTTTTATGATGGTTGGAATGTTATCTTAGGTTAATGCGCAATTAACAGGTGTCAAAGCAATCCCTGGAGATTATGCCACCATAGCTGCTGCGGTTACCGATCTTAATTCGGTAGGAGTAGGAGCAGGAGGTGTGATATTTAATGTTGCAGCAGGTCATACTGAGACCCTGACAGCGAGAATAAACCTATCTGCAACAGGAACAGCTGCCAACCCAATTACTTTCCAGAAGTCTGGTGTTGGGGCCAATCCAAAGATTACTGCTTTTGTTGGTTCAAATACGCCAACCAGTAATGAAAGGGATGGTATGTTCAGTCTGACAGGTAGTGATTATGTTACCATTGACGGAATAGATCTGTCAGAGTCTGCTGCCAATCTAGACATTGCCGCGCAGATGGAATATGGTTATGGTTTGTTCAAAGCATCTGATTCTGATGGTTGTCAAAACAACACCATTAAGAATTGTGTAGTAACCCTTGACCGGTTGGATAATAATGCGGGTACAGGAGTATGGCATAATGGATCTTGTGCAATTGTGGTTTTAAACTGTACACCTCTGGTAAATACAGCACTTACTGTGCTGGTTGTCGCAGGGTCGCATTCGAATAATAAATTTTATACCAATACAGTTCAAAACTGTAATGCGGGTATCGTTTTTATTGGATACGCAGCTCCTTCTCCTTTTACCCTGGGTGATACCAATAATGATGTAGGAGGTACCACCGCCGCAACAGGAAACACCATTTTAAACTTTGGAGGTTCAGCCGGAGCAGCCAACCCTTCAACGGGTATATTCGCCAACAACCAGTGGGGTTTCAACTGTTCAAGAAATACTATCAACAACAACAACGGTTCAGGAGTTAATCACGTTTCAACTTTAAGAGGGATATTTTTAAATTCTTCTTCAACCAGTGCAAGTGCCGATTGTAATTTCAACACAATAACACTTAAAAGTAATGCGACAACTTCTCAAGTATCTTGTATTGAAAATTCATTTGGTGCAACTGCCTTAAACAATACAATTAACATCAACAACAATACCATAACTAACTGTGCCACTCCTCTTGCCACAACAGGTATTTTTTATGGTATTTACAGCACAGCCTCAAGTGCATTTTTGAATATCAATAATAATACATTTTCAAATAACGACCGGATTGCTACGAGTGGTACCACTTATTTGATCTACAACACAGGGGCCGTGTCTACCCAGATTAATATGAACAATAACAGTATGAGTCAGGCGTTTTCATCAGCAACTGCTTATACAGGTGCTTTTTATTCTATCTACAACTCCTCAGGTACCACATCGACTAAACTTGCGATTAATGGTAATTCATTCGCTAATTATAGTTATACTACAACTGGAACTGGTACAATGTACTATATATACAACCTCAATAGCTCCTTGAGAGTTGAACTTAAAAACAATACATGGAACAATATTTCGGTTAATCACAGTGGGTCACAGTACTTAATTTACAACAGTACAAGCACCCAGGGGGATACACTCTTTGTTCAAAACAATAGTATCGTTGGGTCTTATACCCGAACCGCAGCAGCCGGTACAATGTACCTCTACTATAGTGGTGCATCCTCTCTTGGAACAAACAAAATGATTTTCTCGAATAATAACTTTTCGAACATTACGGCAACTACTGCGGGTACCGGTACTTTTTACGGTATTTATAACAGTGATGGGGCTTCTTCACCATACCCAAAGAAATTTATTTTTGATAATACAATTAGTAATATCAATTATAATTCTACAGGCACAATGTACCTCCTCTATACATCGTACCTTGGAGATGGAAGTACCACGCAAGGTACCAGTATCTACAATAACACAATAAGTGGAGTAACATTTGCCGGTACAATGTATGGTTTGTATGTCGGTGGTACTGTTTCTCCAAGCTATAAACCAAATGTTTACAACAATAAAGTTTTTGATCTAACCGGAAATTCAACAACTGCATCGGTTTATGCAGTCTACCTTTTAGGTGGTGGTGCAGGTCTTAATTTTTATAAAAATAAGATATACAACATTGTGAGCAATAATACATCAACTACTGCTCTAACATGCGGGGTATATGTATCTTCTGCGATTGCAACTGATTTTTCAAATAACTATATTGGTGATATAAAGGCACCTACTTCTGCAAACCCAACTACAGCTGTGAATGGTGTTTATGTTGCAGGTGGTACAATTCTTAATTTATATTATAATACCATTTATTTGAGTGGTACTTCATCAGGAGCTAATTTTGGTGGAAATGCATTGTATGCCTCTACTACACCAACATTAACTTTGAGGAATAATATTTTCAAAAACTCAATTACTCCAACCGGTTCAGGGGTAGCAGTAGCACATAGAAGAAGTTCTTCTACGCTGACTACCTATGCCAATGCATCCAACAACAATATGTTCTATGCAGGAACACCGGGAGCAGCAAACTTAATCTACACAGACGGAACAACTCCACAACAAACCATTGATGCTTATAAAACTGCAGTGAATCCAAGAGACGGAGCATCTGTAACAGAGAATTCAAACTTCTTAAGTTTGACTGGTTCATCTGCAAATTACCTTCACATTGACCCAACTGTAGCAACTCAGCTTGAAAGCAATGCGGTAAACATTGCAGGGATAACAGATGATTATGATGGGGTGATAAGACAGGGTAACCCTGGGTATGTCGGTACAGGCTCTTCACCTGACATAGGAGCAGATGAAGGTGATTTTATTCCTAAGGATATTTCAGGACCTGGTATAGCTTACACTGCTCTTGGTGGTTCATGCGGTACAGGTGATTTGTTCCTCAACGGAGTTGTAATAACTGATGTCACTGGAATTCCTCTATCTGGATCTTATATTCCTAGAATATATTATAAAAAAGGTGCAGGATCTTATGTATCAAGTGCCGGAACATATGTATCAGGTTCAATCAATAACAGCACTTGGAATTTTACCATGTCAGCCGCGGCATTGGGAGGTTTGGCAACCGGTGATGTTGTTTCTTATTATGTGATTGCTCAAGATAACGTAGCGCCCATCAATATTTCATCAAACCCTGGTGGCGTTGTGGCAACTGACGTATTAACTGTTACAACACATCCAACAACTCCAAATACAGCTACAATTCTGTCTTCATTAAGTGGCACCTACACTGTGGGTGCTGGTGGTAATTATCCTACATTATCAGCCGCAATAACAGCATATAATACCAGTTGTGTGAATGGTCCGGTAGTATTTAGTTTGATTGATGAAGATTATAATACAGGTACAGGAGAATCATTCCCGATAGCTATCAATCAGATTGTAGGTCAGTCAGCTGTAAATACATTAACTATTAAACCTGCTCCGGGCATAACTCCACTTATAAGCGGATCTTCGACATCTTGTCTGATCAGATTGAATGGAGCAGACTATGTTACCATTGATGGTTCAAATACTCCGGGAGGAACAACAAGAGACCTGACATTGAATAATAGCTCAACTTCTGCAAGCACAGCAGTGGTATGTGTTCAAAGTTTAGGAACAACGCTGGGTGCTACGAATGATGTTATTAAAAATACCAAAATAATTGGTGGTTCAAATCTTCCAACTGTTAACGTAGCCAATTTTGGTATTCATGTAGCAGGTACAACTGTTTCAACTACAGCTACAGGTGATGATAATGATAATCTTACTATTCAGAATAATGAAATAAATGCCGTTCAATATGCAATTTATGCAAGAGCATCATCCGTCGCTGGTGGTCTTGACGGACTTCAGATTCTTAAAAACAGTATAGGTTCTACAAATCCAAGCTTCTATGTTAATCTACGAGGTATAGACCTTGCATATGTAAATGGAGGTTTGATCTCTGAGAATACAATTTTTAACATGATCACCTCAGTGAATACTTCTATAACTGGAATTGAAAATGGTGCAGGTGTACAAAACTGTATGTTTACAAGAAATAATCTTACCGGTATTTACAATGATAATACAGGAGCGTGGAGTGCCTATGGTATTAACTTTAACACTTCAACCAATGTTACCAATAATTTGATTGCCAATAACTTTATATCTGATATGAGAGCCATCAATTATTCTTCCAGCACCACATATAGTGCATTTGGTATCAGATTAACGGGTGGAACTAATTTTACGATAGCCAATAATTCTGTTCATTTCTTTGGAACGGTAACAATTGGTACAGGTACTTCT
>JAEUUM010000158.1 GCA_016787375.1 Saprospiraceae bacterium | reverse complement strand
AAATATGATTTCTGGTGCAGATTTATCTTTCGGATATTTTAATCGGTTTTCAGCATCAAAACTCCATTTTCCTCCGCTCGGTTTGTTGTTTTCATCAAGCAACAGATTCAGCTTTTTGCGTTGTTGTATATAAAAATCAGTTTGAAAGTATTTTGATTTTTTACCAAAGTAAGACTCTAAATCGGCTGAAGTATTGATGAATAAAGGAGAATCCAAAGTAACCGGGGTGATGTTGAGTAATTTGCAGGAGTTGAGGATTCTTTTTTCGAGCCAGTTGTCGCAAACATCGTAATTGTAGATTGTTGAGATGTTTTGCAGATTGAGATAAGCGAGTAATTCAGTGATATCATTTTTTGAATCGGTGGCTTCGATGTAGGTGACATTAAATTTATTTTCTTTTAAATAATTTTCATAATATTTCATGCTGGCTCTGTGAAAGACCAGTTTTTGTTTATGAAATTTTAATTGATTAAAAAACAGGTATTCCTCAATGATATAAACTTCATCTGCCATTTTTAAAGCTTCCGTATCCTCAAACAGCTGATGTGGAAATACGATAAATGCTGATTTGCCTGTCATTTATTGAGATTTGTTGGTAGATTTTTTTTTGCTACAGTTTGTGCTGCAATACTTTACTTCGCTCCATACTTTCTCCCATTTTTTACGCCAGCTGAATGGTCTGTTGCATGAGGGACAAACTTTAGTAGGCAAGTTTTCTTTCTTAATGGATTTCATCTACAGGTTTATTGGTTTTGGCATAACTCAATCTTGCAATTTGTTTGGTAATATGATATGTGTCCAAGCCGCTCAGGGTAATGGTTTCTGATTGCTCCAGGTCAATTTTTCCATCTTCATGTACGCAGTTTGATGGAGCCGATACAGCTATTATTTCACCGATGATGATAAAAGTACCGTTAAGTTGAATGTCAATTTTTTGAATAAGCTTACAAGCAAATTTTATTTTACTTTCTTTAACAAACGGGGCTGTTATTGAGTCAATGAATTCCGGTGTAAGCCCAACTTCTTCAAACTCGCTCTTTCCTTCTTCATATTTAGCACTCGATTGATGTGCTTGCTTGTAAAAATCAGGTAATATATGATTGATGGTATATTGTTTTGTAGCCATGATATTGCCAAGTGTATTTTGCTTTTCTTCATTTGGTCTGATTACGATTCCACACAACGAAGGGTCAGCTCCAATGTGAAATAAACTACTGAAAATTGCCAAATTTTCATTTCCAATTGCACTTTTGGTGCCTATGAGCACAACACTTTTAAAGCCACCCAGAGAATTAATAAAATTTGCCCTGAACCTTCTTTCCAATTTTCCTAAATCACCTTCAAACAATATCATACCTTACTATTTTATAAGTTTATTTACATTCCAGTCAATTGTCACCTCTGACCCAATGGCGTTATAAATACTAAAAGGTGCCTGATGGTTTAAAAATGAAAAGTCTTGTCCATACATTTCACCAAAATCACAATTTATCTTGTGGTTTAAGAGTTTATTGGTTTGCCATCTAGGGTGGTTTACTCTGTATTCCCAGGTTTCCTGCTCGTTTACTTTTGTGAATCCATAATAATGTTCATAAA
The DNA here is from genome assembly GCA_016787375.1 of Saprospiraceae bacterium. Taxonomy (GTDB): domain Bacteria; phylum Bacteroidota; class Bacteroidia; order Chitinophagales; family Saprospiraceae; genus JAEUUM01. The sequence goes on along the minus strand of JAEUUM010000158.1, from coordinate 548 downwards.
TAAACTCTTCAAGGCTATCCTGGATTATTTCATCCTTAGAATCTGAAAACGAAGCGTGAATAGAATATTCAATTTGCTTGGGCTGCCAGGAATAATTGATGTTTTTAATGTTGTTTTCAACCTGAATGGAGCTTTTCATTTTGGCATAGCTGTAGTGTTCTTTGTATAGTTTGTTTGCTAAAAACGCAACGACCTTGAAAGGCACCAGTTCATTGATAAAAACAACCCCGCGTTTCAATTCTGTACCATCAGTTCTCTTTACATAAAACCTCAGATTTACCTCATCAAAGTTACCCAAATAGGGTATAGGCAAACCAAATATTGTTGATTGAACAAACCTGAAGCCAACAAGGCTTACAAATGCCTGATTTTGGTAAGTATCAATTTCAACACCATAAGGCAAATAGGGCCTGAGGATTGACTCGTCAACAGTATAATTTACCATCACAATGTTTTCCCAACGGGCTTTAAGAAATGTTTTCACTTTTACTAGATTTTCTTGTGTGTGTGTTTAAAATGCGGATGCTTTCTTGTTTGACCAGGTCATT
>JAEUUM010000097.1 GCA_016787375.1 Saprospiraceae bacterium | reverse complement strand
AGAGCTTTATTTGGTGGTTTCAATGGTTTGTCCGGCTCCATAAAATCTCCTTGGTTAGCAAATAAAACTGCTACATACGAGTATTCAGGATATATCATTCCTGAAGAATTTAACATTGCAAAATGTCATGTAGTGGTGGGTGTAATGAGTAATGAAAATAAATTCTTAAATGCTGCTAAAATTTCGTTAGAAGAAGCAACAGCAAGTGTTACACTTAATGCAGATCACAAAGTAATGATCTCTCCAAACCCTATCTATGGCACATCATATATTCAAGTCAACAACCCTAATGCTGAAGATTTGAGTATCAAAATGTACAACAATTTTGGAGTAATGGTTGCGAGTCAAAATTATGGTAGATTGAGTGGTCTTAATTCGCTGCCAATTGTATCAGACAATCTTGGTTCAGGAACTTATTTCATTCACGTTTTGATAGGAAATGAACGAGTTGTAAAACAAATAGCAGTCGTGAAATAGTCTTTTAGACCTGAAAAATAAGTGAAAGGCACTTCATCAAAAATAAAAAGATGCATCAATGATGCATCTTTTTTATTTAGAGGTCGTGAACGGATTCGAACCGCTGTAGAAGCTTTTGCAGAGCTCTGCCTAGCCACTCGGCCACACGACCTTTTAAAACGAAGCGCAAATATACACGCTTTTTTATTTTTACGCCACTTCCTTCAAAATGTTGCTATTTTTTTTAATAAATTTTATTCGGACATTTTATTGAATGTAATAATTGTTACGCTAAACTTTACGATTTTGATTGACTTTTGCCAACTTAAAACAACAATATGGAAATTTTAGGATACATTTTAGCTGCCTTTGTGGGTATATCACTTGGCCTTATCGGAAGTGGTGGTTCCATTCTAACTGTACCGATTTTGGTTTATATAATGGGAGTCGAGCCGGTTTTGGCAACGGCCTATTCACTATTTATTGTAGGTTCAACTGCATTGGTAGGAGGTATTCAATATGGAATTCAGAAAAAAGTTGATTATAAAACTGCCTTGATTTTTGGTATCCCCTCTATTGCGGCGGTTTATGCTACACGTCTTTGGCTTGTTCCACTTATTCCAAAAGAGATATTTTCTATATCAGGCTTTGTATTCACTAAACCAATAGCATTAATGGTACTTTTTGCGATTGTAATGATACTGGCTTCTATATCTATGATCCGACCCTCTAAAATAAATCAAGAATCAGTAGATTCTGAACGGCACTACAACTATCCTATGATATTGGTAGAGGGAGCAGTTGTAGGACTTCTTACCGGATTAGTTGGAGCCGGAGGAGGCTTTTTGATTATTCCCGCGCTGGTTTTGTTAGCCAAAATGCCAATGAAACTGGCTGTAGGTACTTCATTATTCATCATTGCGGCCAAATCATTGTTTGGATTTATTGGTGACTTACAAGGAGATGAGATCATGAACTGGTCTCTTCTGATTGGATTTACCTTCGCTTCTGTTGTAGGAATATTTATTGGGAATTTATTAAGTAAACGAATAGCAGGTGAAAAACTAAAGACTGGTTTTGGTTGGTTTGTCTTAGTAATGGGTATTTATATTATCATCAAAGAGGTTTGGTTAAAATAAGACGAAGTATTTTGTCAAAAAACCATATAATCTTTTTGCTTTTGAGCAATTTTGAGTTGATTGTAATAAATGTTACAAAAGATTTCATTCGAAAGGTAAATCTTTACCTAATTAATCACTCAATTCACTTTAAAATGAAAAATCACTACCAAATTTTAATAGTAGGAGGTGGCAATGCCGGTCTTTCTGTGGCCGCACAACTTCTAAGGAAAAATAACAAACTCGATATCGGTATCATCGAGCCATCAACAAAGCATTATTACCAACCTGCTTGGACACTTGTAGGAGCCGGTGAGTTTGAAATTACCGAAACTGAAAAAGACGAAAAGGATTTTATACCTAAAGGAGCTGATTGGATCAAGGATGCAGTAAGTGAATTTCAACCAACTAATAATCAATTAATTTGTCTGAGTGGCAAGAAAATAACTTATGATTCCTTAGTGGTGTGCCCTGGCATTCAACTTGATTGGAATAAAATCGAAGGCCTAAAGGACAATTTGGGCAAAAATGATGTGTCTTGCAATTATTCTTACGAGTCTGCTCCTTATACCTGGGAGATGATTAAAAATATGAAAAAAGGGACTGCTGTTTTCACAAATCCATCATCACCAATTAAATGTGGAGGAGCGCCCCACAAAATCATGTACTTAGCCTGTGATTATTGGCAAAAACAAGGAGTGCTTGATCAGATAAAGGTGCACTATGTTTCAGGTGCCGGGGTAATTTTTGGTGTAAAAGAGTATGCTGAAACACTTAAAGGAATGTTGGAGAAATATAAAATAATCACCCATTTTCAAAGTGATACATATAAGATAGATGGTGAGGGTAAAACCTTATATTTCAGAACAAAGCTAAACAAAGATCAACTTGCTGAAAACTTTAAGTCAAGCAATGCAGGATGCTATGGTATTTTGAATAATGATTCAAATTCGGAATACAACGAAGTAAAATTGGAATTTGACTTTTGCCATTCTGTGCCGCCACAGTCTGCACCGGATTTTATAAAACATAGTCCACTTGCTGACCCAAATAATCCTTATGGCTACGTTGAAATCAACAAAAACACCATGCAGCACTGCAGATTCCCAAATATTTTTGCTTTGGGTGATTGTACAAATGCACCTGCAAGCAAAACCGGAGCCGCAATAAGAAAACAAGCTCCTGTTGTTGTTGAAAATATAATATCCATGCTAAATGGTAAACCAATGGTATCTGAATATACCGGGTATAGCGCATGTCCAATACCAACTCAATATGGAAAATTAATGCTTGCAGAATTTGATTATACCAACACACCAACCATGACATTCCCATTTAATCAAGCAAAACCAAGGTGGTCAATGTGGTTACTTAAAAAATTCGTGTTGCCTTGGTTATATTGGAATAAAATATTGAGAGGTACCGCTTGATTTTATTAAATTTACTCCCGTATTTGTTATCATAAGTCACTCAGTCAGCCCATAGAATGGAGAATAAGCCAATTTTTGACAACCCGTCAGGAGCAAACCAGGCAAGTGTGCTCATCAAAGTCATTCAATCTTTAACTTGGATTATTGTCATTTTAATCATAACTATTCTTGGTCTGATTTTGTACCCAAAAGACATTTGGCCGGGACTGCCGAACTTTAACAAAAAGGAAAAAGTTGAAGGTGCAAACTTTGTTGTGTCAGAGACAAAGATAAGAAGTCTGCCCCCTAATACATGGCAAGCCCCTGACTTCGCCAAAATTTCAGAAAACAAAGACCTTATTGAATATGGCAAAGAATTGATAGCCAACACTTCTAAGTACCTTGGACCAAAAGGTTCAGTTGCAAGACTTACCAATGGTATGAATTGCCAAAACTGTCATTTGAATGCAGGGACCACACCATTTGGCAATAATTATAGTGCAGTATGGTCAACTTACCCGAAATTTAGAGAAAGAAGCGGTGCAATTGAGAGTATTGAAAAACGGGTTAATGATTGCATGGAAAGGAGCCTAAATGGAAAACCACTAAAGGAGGATAGTAAAGAAATGATTGCAATTAAGGCTTATATCCAATGGCTTGGAACTGACGTAAAAAAAGGTGAAACGCCCATAGGAGCAGGTATTGTAACCCTAAAAAGCCTTAGCAGACCCGCAGATCCAATCAAAGGTGAAGTCATTTTTAAAGAAAAATGTCAAAGTTGCCATGGTGCCAATGGTGAAGGTCAACTGAAAGAGGACAAAATCACTTATCAATATCCACCTTTGTGGGGTAAACATAGTTACAACATTGGAGCAGGCCTTTATCGCCTCTCCAGATTTGCAGGATATGTCCGGTTCAATATGCCATTAGGGGCTTCTTATACCAATCCATTGCTTTCTGAAGAAGAAGCTTGGGATATTGCAGCATTTGTTAATTCACAAGACAGACCTACAAAGGATTTAAGCAAAGATTGGCCGAATATCTCCGGAAAACCTTTTGACCACCCATTTGGACCATTTGCAGATAACTTTGATGAAAAACATCACAAATACGGACCATTTGACCCAATTATTGAGGCAAAAAAGAAATTAAAAGAAGAAAAAGATAATAATGGAAAAAAAGCAAAGATCTGAAGAAGCCTCTGGGAGGAGAAAATTTTTTAAAACCGCATCCATTGCAGGAGCTGGTCTTATTTTTAATCCATTTGCGGGTAACCATCCTTTGTTTGCAAATCATTCCGAAGAGGAACCTGAAAATAAGGATTTTTTCGCTGCAAAAAATTTTGAAACCATCACCATACTTCAAACCACTGATGTTCACTGTCAAATTCATCCCCACGATGAACTCTTTTGGGAAAATAACGAAATGACATTCAGAAAAACAGGTGGATATGGATATGTTGCCGGATATTTTGATGAAATAAGAAAGAAAAATCCCAATACTTTTATAATTGACACTGGAGATATGTTTCAGGGAAGTGCCTTAAGTGTTAAAACAACCGGAGGTGCAATGGTTCCAATATTAAATGCAATGGGATATGACCTATATTTACCCGGCAATTGGGAGGTCGTTTATTATAAGCAAAGAATGCAAAAATTACTTGGGGCTTTAACTGCACCAAAAGTCTGTGCCAATATGTATCACGATCTGGGAGAAAATAAAAAAGGCGAATTGGTCTTTCCTCCCTATCATATTTATGCGACAAAAGGCATAAAAGTTGGCTTCATTGGCTACACTGATCCATTGGTACCAATCAGGCAATCACCAAACTACAGCAAAGGAATCATATATACAAAACCGGAGGAGAATCTTGCCTATTATGTTTCAGTTCTGAAAGATCAAGAACAATGTGATAAGATAATTATTGTTGCACATCTGGGACTCTCCCAACAAATTTCACTTGCAAACTCACCAGAATGTGAGGGTGTTGATTGGATATTAGGTGGTGATACACATGAGCGTGTCAGAAAGCCAATTCAATGCAAATATGCAAAAGTTGTAGAACCGGGAGCTTTTGGTTCTTTTGTAGGAAAATTGGATTTTTTCATAAAGGATGGCAAAATAGTTGATGAACACTACGAACTTGTCGAGATCAATCCAAAAAAGATTAAGGAAAAGAAATCTATACGTGTGTTGGCTGAAAAAAATGAGGAACACTTCAAAAAAGATATTTCAAAAATTGTAGGTTACAGCACACTTCCCCTTTATCGTTATTTCGTGGTAGAAAACACGATTGATACCTTGATTCTTAATGCATTAAAATGGAAGGTAAAAACCGACGTTGTTCTTTCGAATGGATTTCGATTTTGCCCTCCGCGTTCAACGCCGGATGAAACAGGTAACATACCAATAACAGAAGGATTTTTGTTTGATATGTTGCCTGTAGACTCTCAAGTTCGTACCGCGGTTGTTTCCGGAAAACAAATCAGGGAGTGGTTAGAAAAGGAATTAAACAACGTTTTTTCAAAAGATGCCTCAAAGAGATTTGGAGGTTGGGTTGTCAAGTTCAAAGGTATGCAAGTACATTTCAAGGCATTTGAAGAAATGGGAAAACGCGTGCAAAAAGTTACCATGATGGGCCAAGCTCTTGATCTTGAAAAAGAATACACTGTTTGCGCTTGTGAAAGGGATGGTGATCCAGTAACCATGTTGTGCAGAATTCCAAATGTAAAAAATGGTCAAAATACGCCCTACACTTTACATCAAGTCTTAAAAGAATACCTATCAGCGAATTCACCTATTACACCAAAAGTTGAAGGGAACGCTATAATACTGGATGCACCTAAAACACTATTGACTCAAGTTTCAGGTGTTGATTATCAATTCTATTAATTTAAAACTCGCAAAATGAAATCTATCTTGCAACAATCTATGCTTTTGCTTTTCATATTAGGTTTAACATCCACAGTGGGATTTAGCCAGAAAAAAGTAGCCAATAGCCAACATAAAATTGTTATCCAGTTTTCATCTGGAGACACACTCGCGCAAAAAGGTTTAAAAAATAATCTTAAGAATCTTACAACCGCATGGCCAGATGCTTCAATTGAAGTAGTTTGCCATGGTCCCGGTATAAGTTTTGTCAGAACAGAAACCACTAAATATGCTGAGGACATAATCAACTTTAAAAAAATGGGCATTGTGTTTGCTGCTTGTGAAAACACACTCAAAGAAAGAAAAATTGAAAAATCTGAAATATTGCCTGGAATCCAGTTTGTACCGAATGGCCTGGTTGAGGTAATAACAAAACAGGAAAAGGGTTGGAGTTATATTAAGGCCGGGTTTTAGACCCAGGTAGTTTGTTTGTAATATAAGTTACCAAAGTCAATACTCTTGTAGGCATACCTTTGCAATCAATTTTGCAAGTTTATGAAATACAAGCTTTTTATAATTGCCCTTTTATTATTAGAAAGAAAAACCTTTGCATTTTCGTTTTTGAATAAGGTGTCCGAACCGGATTCTATCAAGCAG
>JAEUUM010000091.1 GCA_016787375.1 Saprospiraceae bacterium | reverse complement strand
ATTACCCTGATGAAGAAAATTATTTTAGTTTGTTTTTCTCCGGCAATGGTGCTCCACCCAATTATACAAGGTTTAAAAATGCAGATTATGACCTTCTGTATGACAAACTGCTTCGTTCTACAAACCCGATAGAATCAAAGGAAATTTGTAAGAAAATGAACGAAATCATCTTGGAGGAATCCCCCGTAGTATTGTTGTTCTACGATGAAACAGCTCAATTCGTTCAGAAAAACATTTCAGGTTTAAATTCTGATGTGATGAACATACTTTCAGTAAAAAGAATCTTGAAATCAAAACCGATCACTGCGAAGTAATCATTTCGTTTTTTTTGATGAATTTTTTTGATAAAAATCCCTCATTTTAGGAAATACTTCCTGAGGTTTTTCAAGAAATGGAAAATGTCCGCAATCTTTTAAAATGATAAGTTCAGAATTTGTAAGCCTGTTGTGCAACTCCTCAGAACTTTCTATAGGCATAGGGTCGTAATTCCCAAAAAATATCAAAGCCGGAGCTTTTACCTTTTTAAGCTTTGGGTAATAGTCATATTTGACCATGGAATGATACATAAACCCAAGCAAATACTGAGTTTGGTTGTAGTTTTGGTTGAAATAAAAATTCAACTTATACACAAGCTTTTGAATAAATACAGATGGTTTGAATATGGCTTTATACAATCTGGCTATTTCAGCCGGATCACCACGCTTGAACTCCTCCGACCTCATTATTTTGAGATTGTTTGCCACATCTTCTTTGGTAACCTTGGATTTTTGATTTTCAATCATCACATTTCTCAGATGGCTCGAGAGCGGGGAAGAATCCCAGAACACCAGTGATTTGGTGGTTTTAGGATATTTTATCGCATACAATGCTGCAAGAAATCCGCCCCAAGAATGCCCAATAAGGTTAATTTTATTAATGTGATAATGTTTTCTTAAACTTTCAATGTCGTCAACAAAATAATCAATGCTCATGTGAGAAGAATCTACTTTGATGTCTGATCTGCCTGTTGCTCGCTGGTCGTAAAATATGAGCTTGAATTTGTCACTCAAAGGAAGAACATGAGGCAGAAAATAATCATGACTAAGACCCGGACCTCCATGAATAAACAATAAAGGCTCGCCCTCTCCTACTGTTTTTACGAATAACTTGGTTCCGTTTATCAATAAGGTATCAGATTTAAAAGGATCTTTTTCCTGAGCGGATAGTATATCGAAGAGCATTAGATTTAGTATGAAAATCCACAGTGCCTTTGTAGTCATGTTTCCACATTTATATTAATGTTGTAATGATAAATAGATATCTTTACGCAACGAAACGTTTCACAAATATTAACAAAACTTCTTGAAATATATGCCGGAAAAACCCTCCAATTCTCCAAGGATATTTGTGTTGGTGTCGCTTTTACTTTTAATATTTGCCTGGCTATGGTTGAGAAACCACCAACAGAAAAAGCACCTTGATCAACAAGCTCAGACCACTGAATCTACCAGAGGACAATTTCCGCAAAAAACCAGCAAGACCAAAGCTGTCAAATTGCCTCATTCAAGGGACGAAAACATTCCTCATCAAGCATTGGACATTGTCGAGTATGCAAAGACTCATGGTGGTCAGACAAAACCCGGTTACAAAGGCAACATCCCGTTTGGAAACAGAGAAAGTAAGCTGCCATTTACCAATCAGCATGGCACAAAACTAAAATATAAAGAATACGATATTTATCCGTTCAAAAAAGGAGTAAACAGAGGCCCCAAACGAGTCGTAATAGACTCAGACGGGAATGCATATTATACCAAAGATCACTATAAAAATTTTCAACCGATTCAAAAATGAACCAAAGCGGAATATATTTATCAGAAGCATCTTTCAGTTTAAAAGAAAATCACAAGATCATCAAACTGAAATCACATAAAATGCACCATTTTGTTGATTTCTATGCATACTTACAACGCAAACTCAAGTTCCCCTCCTATTTCGGGAGCAATTTAGATGCCATGGAAGAATGCCTGATGGATTTATCCTGGTTTCAGAAAAAAGACCAGTTGGTGATCATTTTTGAAAATGCAAAACAACTATTGAAAGACGAAAAAACAGAGGATATTCAGTTGGTTTGGCAGATATATGAAGATGTGGCAGAATACTGGAAAGATCAGGATTTTGAATTTATTGTAGTCAAAGATTAAGAACATATTAAATTTACTTTTTTGAATTCTATTAAAATGATACATTCGCCATCTAATAGTCATCGATGAAAGATTCAATCAAATTTATAGGCGTAACAGGCGGAAGCGGAAGCGGCAAAACCAGTTTTCTGAAGGAGTTAAAGAAAAAATTTAATTCTGACCAATTATGCGTCATTTCACAGGATGATTATTACAGACCAAGGGATGAGCAAAAAGTAGATGACCAGGGCATTCACAATTTTGACATCCCCTATTCAATAGACCATGAAGCTTTTTACCACGACCTGCTTGCGTTAAAAAACGGTAAGCAAGTCATCAGGCAAGAGTACACTTTTAACAACAAACTTGCTACACCCAAACAAATAACACTGAATCCTGCTCCTTTCATTCTTGTAGAGGGCATCTTCATTTTCCACTTCGAAGAAATCAGAAAACTACTAGACATCAAGATCTTTTTGCACGCCAAGGATAACTTGAAGGTTATCAGAAGAATCAAAAGAGATCAGATAGAGAGAAACTACCCACTGGATGATGTTTTGTACCGGTACCAGCATCATGTGCTGCCTACCTACGAAAAGTACATCCTACCCTATATGGACGATTGCGACATTGTGATAAACAACAACATACACTTCAATAATTCATTGGCTATCATCGAAGGCTTTTTGTCGTATTATTTGAATAAGTAAAATCTAAGAGCCAAAAAAGACTTTCTGCCACATCTGTCGGTCTGAAATATAATTCTATCTAATGCATTTTGGATTCCTCCTTCTTGCTTGAAACATTGATTAACAAGCACTTAACATTGATTTATACTCAATAATTATGAGCCCTTTTTAGGATTTGGATATCTGGGCTTTGGTGATTATATTTGTATTATATACGCATGTTTGCGTATATTTAAATGTTA
>JAEUUM010000084.1 GCA_016787375.1 Saprospiraceae bacterium | reverse complement strand
CAAACAAAAACACTTTCGTATTTCAAGCTCTGCACGTAGTAGCATGGGTTATTTTTGTTGGTTTGTGCATAGAAGCCGGTGCACTAATTGTCAACTTTATTGTTAGCTTTTTCAAACCTGAATTTTTATCAAATTTGTATCAAAAATTAGATTTAAGCAAAATGCACCAACAAAACAAATGGGTGTTTTTTGGTATGTACAGTTTTATTTTAGCTGTATCCATATTAAAAGCAATCCTTTTCTATGTTGTGATAGAGTTGCTTCAAAAACTGGATTTGTCCAAACCATTTAGTAGTCATGCTTCCAATAAAATTAGTAGTATAGCAAATTACACATTGTCTATCGGAATCATCAGTTACATTGCAAGACAAGTAGCCAACAATTTGATGCATCATGGTTATAACACAGACCAGCTGAATCATTTTTGGGTAGACAGTCAAGCTTTTATCCTGATGGCGGCAATTATTTTTGTGATTTCACAAATATTCAATAAAGGAATAGAACTACAATCAGAAAACGAATTAACTATTTAAGCTATGCCAATCATTGTAAACCTGGATGTAATGATGGCAAAGCGCAAAATATCATTAAATGAACTTTCAGAGCGAGTTGATTTAACTTTGTCTAACCTATCCATATTGAAAACCGGAAAAGCGAAAGCCATTCGTTTCAGCACATTGGAAGCAATTTGCAAAGCCCTGGACTGTCAGCCCGGAGATATTTTGGAGTTTATGGATGATGGAGAGGAAAAGAATATAAGTTGAAATTATGATTGTAAACTCAAAGCGACCATACTTTGTCCTTACTCCCTAAGCTTCAAAACTGACTTAACCTGCTGTAATGGCCCATTTTGGATTCTCACATAATATAAGCCGGCCGGCAAAATTTGCATATCACAGTCCACTTCAAAAATACCGGCCTGCATAACTTTGCTGACAATATCCTGAATCACAGTGCCTTCATTGTTGATTAGTTGCACCAGTGTAAATCCACCTTTTGTTTCAAATTTGATTTTGGTGGAGTTGACACACGGATTGGGATAGGCCATTATTATGCTCTCTCCGGCTTTTTTATTTTCTTCATGAACATAGGTCGAGATGCAATTGGCAGGATCAAGAATTGGAAGTTTTTGGAAATTTTTAAATAATATCTGATCGAGTGCGGGTTGTTCAACACAGAACCAATCGGCTAAAATTGAGGCATACACTGAACGCAAGTCGTATTGCATCGGCAAATTGGAGTTCGTATTGGAGTTCGGATCAATAGTCGGATTATTACCAACTATCCCAGGAATCACCTTGCTGCCAAATATAAAAACAGGCTGTGCTGCTCCATGGTCGGTTCCGCCGGATGCATTTGAAATGATTCTTCTACCGAATTCAGAAAAGGTCATTCCGGCCACCCTGTCTTCAAATCCAAGTAATTTTGCATCGTCCATGAAAGCACCTATTGCATCTGAGACGCCTTTTAGCAAATTGGCATGGGTACCGATTGTGTGATCGTTTGTAACAACTTGTCCTGAGTGGGTATCAAATCCACTAGTAGTCAGCCAAAAAATTCTGGTCTTGATTCCTCCGCTTATTAATTTGGCAACTGTCGCCAATTGTTGTCCCATAAGATATCCAGGGTCCGCAGGCAATTTTGGATACAATGAAGACAAGTTTGCTCCTTTATCGGCTGCTCCTTTCACGGCATCTCCAAATTTATCTGTTTGTCGCTGTAATTCTCTGACATAAGCTACTTCTTTACCCATGTAGTCATTTGTTGGCGGGTCGGTAAAAAGTGTGCCATTAAGATTTAGAGGATCATTAGCGGTGGAAACAGCGATGCCCATTGGCACACCTTGGTTTTGAAGTCCCAAAACTATATTGCCACCCATTCTGATAGCCAGCGGATCAGGATTCGAAGCATTTGGAAAACCAACTGGATAATTGGGAAATTCATTTGCTAAATATCTGCCTGCCCATCCTGAATTGATTATCTCATCCGGGTCTGACCCTGTCATCCATATATCGGTTGCTCTGAAGTGTGAATAACTGAATTTAGGAGAACCAACTCCCTGAATAATGGCTAGTTTTCCGTCATTATATAAATCGAATATTCGGTTCATTGAGGGATGCAAACCTGTTGCTCCGTTTGTCCCTGCCAACTTTAGAACCTTATTCTCGGGTATCAGTATATTTTGTCTTACACTTGGCAGTGATAATGCGGAATATTGGTCCAATGGAATCAAGGTGTTTAAACCATCATTTCCTCCACCCAATTGTATAATAATCAAAATACGGTCTGTATCTGTTAGTGAATTGGACAATGATGACAATAAGGAATTATTGGCATATGCTTGAATCGTCAAACCTCCTAAAGCAATGGGTACAGATTTGATAAATGATCTTCTTTTCATAGCTTGAAATTAATTGGATTTTATGAGGAAGTTTAACTCAAATGGTATTCTGCGGAAGACATCAAATAATTAAATAAATCCTGTAACATGATCGGGACTTTCTTAGCCGACGGATCAGTTGTGTTTTGGTCGGTGCTGTAGGTGGTCCAGACATCCGTCCAGTAGTAGTCAGATAATTGACCTAAAAGGAGATAATTGGTTTTTAAGGCATCTTTGACTCCTTGCGATAATGGCACAGCCAATATTAATGTTGTGGCCTCTTCTATCAAGTCGTTTGGGTCGGCCGGGTTGTCAAATGTTTTGACAAATTCAACAAAGTTCATTTTGGTAATAAAGCCATACGAAGGGTTATTTGCTCCATCATAGGTGTTGTTTTTATCCAAAACAAAATTCGATTTTGTAAATGCTTCATATGTTCCAATCCGAATAGGATAATTGGATGTGTCCATCCAAAGTTCATGATAACTGGGAGTTTGGTAATATGCAGGCCAACCAGCCACATTCGGTGGATTATTAATATCCTGCCCTTCATTGAACATATGGGTTCTCATTACTCCCCACATATAATATTGAGCTTCAAGTTGAGAAGCGCCCGGAAGTGGGAAATCCAGTTGCCGAATCATGCCCACAACAAAATCATCCGGACTTTTGATCATGCAGGCTCTGTGAATGTTCTGGAAGAATAGATCGGATGAAAACAAAGCTTTTAAAACAATTTTCATCTGATCAGGATGATCGACATTTTGCCGGAATATTTCTGAAAGGGGTTCAATGATTTCTGCCTCTATAGTGGCATTTATATCATAATATACAAAGTAGTTCCAGAGTCTGCGACAAATATATTTTGATACTTCCTGTGTTTCGAATATCATATCAATCATTTGTTCCAACTCATCATAAGCTATTTTTGTATTGAGATCAGAAAATGGGGATGGATCAACAATACTAAGATTGGGCTCTATTTTTTTATTGCCATAAAAGGCAGAAAATTGTTTGATTCCGGTATCATGATTACCTTGATTAAAGGCTGATTTCGGAACTATAAAAGTATCGACACTGTTAATTTTTTCTTTGTAAATAACGTACCAACCTGTCAGTACCCTAGCGGCTTCCTGAACGTCATTTTCTGTGTAAGCTGAATCGGGGCCTTTTCCCACACAGAATAATTCCTGTAACTCCCTGCCATAGTTTTCATCGGGAGCAGTTTTTGTGTTTTTCTCTCCATTCAGGTATTTTAACATTCCGGCATCAAGACTGATAGCCTTTATCAATTCTTTGTAATTACCAAATGCATATTTCCTGTAAAGTGATTGTGTAGTATACATCATGTGCGGGCTCTCCAAAACCGCATCTTCTGTTACCAATAGTGTCTGGTAGAACATAATTAGTTTTTCATACACCTGACGATCCTGATTAACCTGTAGTCCGATCCACCAATTCTTTAAGTTTTGTCTTCTGGCATTGCTTGATCCGGCCAGAAAATTTGTTTGAATGGGTTTATCTACCCAGGTTTCGCCAAAATTTACAATGGTTTGAACATTGCCATTGATATTTACCTTGTCCATTGTGTCCAATGCCGGATTTACATTGTTGTAGTAGGTTCTCAAAGGAGGAGGTGGCAATGCAACCGGGCCATCGATCAGATAATCAATGACTTCATTGAGGCTTTTTCCTTCAAAAAATAACAAGTCTGATTTTTTTACCCCGAAAAGTGTTCTCCTAAGAAGATGTAACAACTCAGGTTTCCCGAATGAACCGGAGTAAAATTTTAGACTTCCCATTTGAAAGATATTTAAAAGTAAGAAAATACCAATAATTTTAAAACGAACAATTGTGATATTATTGAGATGCCATAATATATTGTGCTGTTGCCTTGAATCTATTTTATTTTTTAAAAGCAGGAACGTGCCAGATGAACGAGTTAACCACAAAATATGAAAAAACAGAATTCTAACGGAAGGCTCGTATTCTGTTAAATTGAAATAAATCCATTTAGGAATAGAAACTCTTGTGTTAATTGCTATTTCTAAAGTAAGCTCCCCCAAAAATAGTAAAGTTTAAAAGTAGAATTATTTTTTATAGCTTTAAACAATAAAATTGGATACAACAGATTACTTTTCCCCAATTTTTGACACAATAAATTTTAACAAAATTATTGTTATTGTGATGCTTTATGAAAGAAATGACCCATAGCTTGCCGGGTTAAAAGATCAAAAAAGTGGAGGATACCGGGCTCGAACCGGTGACCCCTTGCCTGCCAGGCAAGTACTCTAGCCAACTGAGCTAATCCCCCATCATGAAATACTCTAGTGACGACCCATCGGTCGTCATGCTGACAATCAAAGATTCGTCAGTACCAACTGAGCTAATCCCCCATTATTTATAAATTTCAACTGAGTGACGGTTTAAACCGTCATGCTGACAAACAAAGTTTCGTCAGCACTAATCCCCCATTATGAAATACTCTAGTGACGGCCCATTGGTCGTCATGCGGACAATCGAAGTTTCGTCAGCACTAATCCCCCATTTCAATCCACAAATCTAATTATTTTTTTAAATCAAATCATTTTAAATGACTTTATTAATATTTCAACTTTACTCCTTAACCACCTTCCTTGTAATTAAACCTCCACCACTTTTTAATGTCACAAGATAAACCCCGGAGACCCAGGCCTTACTAGGAATATTGATTCCATTCTGATTGTTGTTTTTAACCTCAGTTTGATAGATAATCTGTCCCGCAAGGTTTTCAATGTTGATGTTTATATCCTGATTTCTGATGTCGGTTTTTAGTGTAAGGTTGTTTTTGAAAGGGTTGGGATAAATGCCCAATGCAGTCTCAGGAAGGGTGTTGACTGAGGTCATTACCAGGTGATTTTCGGTATGAACATCACCGTGAATAATGCCTGCACCTTTTATCATGGTTGCCATGGTTGCTTTTACGACATTGCTCATAAAATTGATATTGAGGCTATCTGCTTTATCACTAGGGGTGTGGTAATTTTTATTCCTAAAATTCGCACCATCTGTAAGCATGACCGCTGGCTTTCCTGCATCCCAAAAGCTTGCATGATCACTTCTTCTCAAATCAGGTACAATGGTTCCAGTTCCAGGAACATCAAGGCTGATTACCTTAAGTTCTGGCGCAAATTCTGATGCAGCCTCTTTGAAAGCTGTATTCAATGATTTTGATGCCACATTTCCAACATTGGTAATAAAATTGCCTCGATAATTATCTGCAACGACTGCTGCAGATGCCTCAGGAAAAAGCAAATTGAACCCCGTAGGTAAAGTCTGAGAATTGTTTTTTTCAGAATAATACCCAATCATTTCAAAATTTAAAACACCATCAATTGTATCGGTAACCGATAGTCCATTTTTATTAACATATGCATTACTTCCAATCAAGCCTTCTTCTTCAAGGTCAAATCCTATAAAACGCAGCGTCTTTTCAAAATGATAAGCCGATATAATTCGTGCGATTTCCATCACACCAGTAACTCCTGTACCGTTATCATCAGCTCCTGGCCCGTTGGAAACAGAATCATAGTGCGCATCATTAATATATACATGATTGATTTCTTTTGCACCGAAATGGTTGCCAACTATGTTTTTAAGGTTGTAATTGCTGAATTTGTAACTCTGAACAGTGGTGTCGAGACCATAATTATTGAATAAACTGATAATGCTGTCTTGTACATTTTTCAGGTGTGTTGCTCCTGTATTTCTGTGTCGTATGCCCTCTATCCACTTTAATTGTTTGTAAAGTCTTGATGTGTCTACCTGATCAATCATTTGCTGAATATCAAAAGTGTGATTGTCATAAACAATAATCTTTGCTATATATTCACCACTTACTTGCGGACTCCAGCTTATTGTTTTTAATCCTCCCGAAAAATTTATTCCGATGTCTCCTGTTGCGTTTATGGAATTAACAGGATATATTTTATTGCCTTCCTTTAAGAAAACATTCAGCTCGATGTTACAGATATCGTTTTCAAAATCTTCTAGCGTGAAGTTGTAGATAAATGAATTGCCTTGCATACTTGAAGTGAAATTGGAAATAACAGGTGGCTGATTTTGAGCGTTTAAAATTAATCCAAGAATGCTGAGACCAATGGTAAATATTGTGTTCATTTTAGCTGAGGTTTGTAGTGTTTGGAATTCTGATTATTATGACTTCAAATTGATCAGGTCAAAAATAATCTATTTGGTTGAATGGATTGAAATATGTGAGATTTTTTTGGTGACCGGTGTGGTGGTCAGTTGGTCAGTTTGGATTTGGTCAGTTGGGCAGGAGGGGTGACCGGTAAGTCGGTATGACGGTATATTATTCCAGCGATATCTATGATCAGTTAGA
>JAEUUM010000083.1 GCA_016787375.1 Saprospiraceae bacterium | reverse complement strand
ACCAAACAGTTTATTGTTTCTACCGACCAATCACTAAGACGTTGGGACTATTATCGCAATACAGTTACTCCAATTGTGATTTTGCCAAGTCAATGGTTAAGTATTTTGCTCCGCTACATTAACAGGTCAAATGACGATTTTAAAAGCTTTGTTAGCTTTCTAAACTTACCAAGTGGCGAATCACAAATTGACAGCGAAAAAATCCACATCATATTGGCTGGTATAAGCGAAATGACTGAAAATTTTGACCAACAAAGGTTCATTGTTCAATCTTTAGTACAAAAGAAATTTGACGGCATTTTAGAAAAAGGTATAAAAGATGATGAAATACTTGAACGGACAAAAGCCTTTGCTAAAACAGAACTCGAAAAGAAAGTAGAAGAAATCGGAAGCAAACACGAAACTTTAAAATCTGAACTCGACACACATAAACAAGCAACAAGTGAGAAAATTGGAGGGCTTGAACAAAGGACAAGTGACCAAGCTCAAAAATTGATACAAAAAGAGCAAGAGAATAAGACTTTAAAAGAAACATTGCAAGCTAAACACATTGCAGAGAAAATTGCTGACTGGAAAAGACCTGCGTATTGGTTATTGCCATTGATTGGTTTGATTTTATTGTTTTACTTCCTTCAACTATTTTGTTCTGATTGGGAATATAATTATGTGCAGCAACTCGTAAATTATATTGACAATAACCCAAGTGAAACAAAGCGTGATTGGATGAGAGCTATAAATACTGGTCTTGCAGTTGGTGTGTTTTCATTAGTATATTTCTGTTGGTGCAGACTAGTTTCAAAAAGTAAAAAAGAAGACAAAACACATTCTATAATTGAAAAGATGCCGAATGAATACAAATAGCCTACGCATTTTGCAAGCACAATTAAAAACCGCACAAGCCGCCACGCGACCAAAGTTTTTAATAGAGCTTGCAAAGCCAACCCAAAAGAAAAATTGTTTTTAAAAAATTTCGAACGCTTCAAAAAAAATAAAACACCCGACACAAAGGCCCGACAAAAAAGCACTAGACAAATGACACAAACGGACGACATAAAAATGGTTGTAACCCACGACAGACAAGAACGCCAGCCTATAACATACAAGACTTAAACGCTGAGAAGCGCTAGCGGAATTGCGTTTTAAGTCGGTGTTGACCAGAGCGAAGGTGCCACTCACCTTATGGGGTTTCTAAAAAAGTTGATAGGGGAAATTTGAGAGTTGATAGTTGTTTTTTTTAGATTTACGTGTTCACCCAACGGTCGAACAGTTTCTGGTTCACAGTTTTGAAGTTATCAAGTTGATCATTTTTAGTTAAAATTGGCACTTTAAGCAATAGCAATCCCGGTTCGGGAACATCCAAACTAAGTCATTAAGCACTGATTTTGTCATTTTTATATCTTTTATCATTAATGATAGGCGGTGCATTAGTATTGAAATTCATGATCCTGATCATTCGGCCTGTTTTACAGCATGGGCATTGATCTACATCAAAACCCAATTGGGTTTTGGCAATTATTTTGTAATCGAGTTTTTGCTTTGGAGTCGGCAACTTACCCTTCTTGAATTGCTCCATTTTGAGTTTCTGCTTAGCCCTATTTGCCAAAAATCCGTAATGTCTGATCTTGACAAACTTGGGTGGCAATATATGCAAACAAAATCTTCTCAAAAACTCCATGGCTGTCAAGGTCATGGTTTTAGTGGTGCTGTTCTGCCGGTAATCTTTGTAGCTGAAAGTTACGTTACCGTCAGACACATTCATAATTCGGTGATTGCTAATGGCGATTTTGTGTGAATACCTTCCCAGGTATTCGATCACCTGTTCCGGACCTATTAATGGTTGTTTGGCATAGATGATCCAGTTTTTAGCATACAAGGTCCGGCGTAAATTCAAATCAATCAATCCTTGTTTTTCTAATAAAAATGTCCGGAACATTTCCATGAACTTCGCCCGATAAACCATACTCACTGCCTTGATCGGATATAAGAATTCTCCCTTTGATTTGGTTATTTTCCATCTGCCTTGTGCTGTAAATCCGCCGCCGGGTACGATCAAGTGTATGTGCGGATGTAATTGCAAATTTTGACCCCACGTATGCAACAAAGCGATCATCCCCATCTGAGCACCTAAGTGTTTGGTATCATTGCCAAATGTCATCAGGGTCTCTTTGCTTGACTGAAATAAAATGTTGTACATTTCTTTGGGATATTTCAGGCAAAATGCATTCAGTTCTTGCGGTATGGTAAACACTACATGGAAGTACTTGCAATCCAACAGATCTTCTTTGCGTGCCAAAACCCAACGTTCGCGATTGGTCGTCTGACACTTCGGACAAGGCCTGTTCCGGCACGAATTGTAGGCAATTCGCTCATGTTTGCAATCTGAGCAACGGTCTACATGTCCGCCCAGTTCTGATGTCCGGCATATCTTGATGGCATGTAAAACCTTATAATGATGCTTCAGAGGCTCAAACCTGCTGATGAACTCCTGACCATAATCACGAATGATCTGAGCCAGTTCGAATCGTGGCTTCAAGACTATTGTTTATAGCCATACAGTGTATCCAGCGGACTGTGCGAAACCTTGGGAATCACTTGTGACACGTGTAGATATACAATCGTAGTGCGTATGTCACTATGGCCCAACAACCGCTGGATTGAATAAATATCGACTCCATCTTCTAACAAATGTGTGGCAAATGAATGTCGTAAAGTATGCATCGAAACTTCCTTTTGGATGTTTGTTTTGCGCAGTGCTTCATTGATTACATATTGGATGCTTCGTTCTCCCATCACCACTCCGGGTGTTAAGCCTTCGAACAAATACACCAATGGTTTTACCTCAGACAGATATTTGGGTAATCGATCCGACAGCAAATCTGACAAAATCACGTATCTGTCCTTTTTTCCTTTGCCTTGTCTGATGTGTATTTGTCTCCTCTCTACGTCTATATCATTGATCTTTACATGTCGAAGTTCATTCATCCGAAGTCCGCCAGCGTATGCAAATGCCAGTAAAAACCGATGTTTTAAACTACGAGGAGCGGCGAATAGTTCTCTGCATTCTTCTTTTGACATTACCGTTGGCAAGGTCTCGGTTTTTTTAATCACCGGCATTTGGAGCGCTTTATCTTCCATCCCATACAAGCGAAACCAATATCGAAGTCCGAATACCGTCTGCTTGAAATAGCTGATAGATAGCTTCTCATGAACAGTTAATCGATACAGATAAGCATTGATTTCATCTACCGATACTTCATGCGGAACTCGTCCAAAATGCAGAGCCAACTGGGCAAGATTGCGGGTATAATTGGATACCAGGATCTTACTGCATTGATCCAAAATGACCCGTTCATTAAATTTGGAATACGCCTCCCTGAATCCGGGTACTAGGTCTTTGGCTTGTTCGACATAGGTGTAGTAATTCTCTTTTTTGAAACTCATCTTTTTTAGTTTTTGAATGAGTCACTTTTTACGAAAACTGTTTATCTTTGATAAAGGTGAAAGGGTATTGGGGGGCTTGCTACCGGAGGTTTGGTTCAACA
>JAEUUM010000072.1 GCA_016787375.1 Saprospiraceae bacterium | reverse complement strand
GCTCTTACGCCTGCAGCAGTTTTAAAGTTTAAGATATAAGAACCATTTGAAAGACTTGTTACATCAAACTTTTCAGTTGTTGATTTGAAGTTTTCAAGATTTCTTACTGCCAAAATTTTTCCGTTGATATCCATGATCTCAATAGTAGCATTTTTTGCATCTTGAATAAGATCAATTTTAACATTCAGATCATTTTTAACAGGGTTTGGTGCAACAACAATTGTGTTTGCATCATCCAATTTAGGTTCTTTAGTTGAAGTAGCAGGAACGATGTGCATTCTTGCCATAGGTGTTGTACCACCAGTAAAAGTGTTAGCATTGTATTCACCTGTGTTTCCAACGTCTAAAACGTGATTATATCTTATCGGACCTAAACCTGCAAGGGTAGATCTAAGAGATTGTGCAGAGTAATCGATGTTACCATCTGAACCGATGAAACAAGCCAATTCTGGTTGATCAGCAGGGGTTGTATACTCAACTGCAAGGATATAATCAGTATTTTCTTCAAGGGCAACTCCCAAATCAAAGGTATTGAAGTCGAATACAGGAAGTGTGTACAATGTATTAGCTGATTCTCCAGCAGGGAAGTCGTATTGAGAAAAACCAACAGTAGTTCTCTCTGTTTGTTGTGCTACATCATCACCGTTTTCGTTGTTCCATTTGTATAAGTATACGAATATGGTAGCACCTTCCAATGCATCAGGATTTGAGATACCAACACTAGCATAGTTGCAATAAAGTTTGTTTCCAGCTGCATCTTTGCTTTTTGCTATATGATAAATGTTACCCCATGTAAAATTGTATGCTGTTGAAGGACGAACGCCACCACCAACACCAGCAAGATTTTCTTTTGACATAGTTGAGTCTGTAACCATCCAATTGAATGTTTGAATATTATCACTAGGGTCAAAATCAGTTTCAGTTGAAGTTACTGTGTATGTACCTGAATAAGCAACAGTACTGTTATTTGGGTGATTGAAAGTACCAAGTAGAGCTTGGTTTTCGTATGTGCTATCAGCAACCAAAGTTCCCAAAACTAATTCATCTGACCAAATGATGTTATTGTTCGCATCTCTAATATCAAGAGCAACTGCACTATTGGTAGTTGACTTTGCACCATTGTTAGCAACATCTATCAAGCCACCAAAACCTTCCAATTGGTCTTTTTGCCACATTTTGTTAGGCGCAATTGCATAGAAAGGATTTGCTTTTAGGTTGTAAGATTCTCTTTCAGTGATTTTTACATCATCTATAATCCAATAGTAGTAATTAGCCTCATAACGGAATCTCACCTGAAGGTTAGCTTGTCCGGCAGCACCAGGAAGGAAAACTCTTCTAACATTGTTAAAGTGAGGACCATTGGTAGCATAATTAACCGGATCTTCAGCTTCAGTATTTATTTGTATAGATGCCCAGTTTGTACCGCCGTCAATACTGTACTCTACAAAATAGTCACTCTGGAATTGTCTTGAAGCTTGGTTGAAAACCAAATTCACACCTGTTACAGTTGGGAATCCGCTCAAGTCAATCACTGGAGAAACCAAAGTTCCAGATTGAGGTGCAGGACATGGACCAGCACCTAAACCTGCGCTGTTTCCATTGTTATCATAATAATCTGAATCAAAACACATTGCACCATTACAATTTGACAATGATGTAATTGTACCACCTCCGGTAGAGAAGGCACCTTTTGTACAATAATCTGTGTTTGACCATCTCCAAAGTTCAAATCCATTACAACTAGCAGAAGTTGCAGACCAACCATCAAGGCCACCATTAAATGAACCTTCACCATTACCACCCCAAAGTGGCGCTGCAGCTGATTCATCAGAAAAATAAGCCTGAATTTCGAAGTTACCAGCTCCTAATTGCCAGTTCGCAGCAGGTCCGTCACCAGACCAAACTCTGATTAGCAATTCTGTATCTGTAGGAACACAGTTTTTGCTGAATCTGTAAGTTGCATCGGCAGTTGCTGCAAAATTGGTACACAGGTAAGGTGTATTGGTTGCATCGCAAGCATTGCCAGGGTAAATAGCCATACCCACAGCAGGAATACCTCCTGACACGTCTTTGTTTACGTGAATGGTAATTGCATCACCTGTTGCAGAGGAAGGAATGGTGATTTTGTACCAAACATCATCACGATAAAAATTTGCAGAACAAACAGTTGGGCCAGGAGTTGTTGCTCCGTCAACTGTACCGACAGTAGTTCCCGCTAATGGCACAGAACTTGCAAGATCATCAGCGAGCGTAAGCTGTATAGCATTTGCACACAAGTCGTTAGCCGGCTGTGCAAACAAAGCTGCACTGCTCATACTTGCTAAGACAAAAACAAATGCCGACAGAAATCTAGCATGTAAAAATTTTAATTTCATAGTAAAATTGGTTTTAACTTTTAAACAATTATGCGTAAAAATAGAATAATAATTTATATCGAGGGTTAAAAAAATGCATAAATGTAAAATATCTTACAAACTTTCTTGATTTATGCTAATTTCTAATAGCTCCTTTTTTAATTGCTCCAGGTCAACCGGAACCACACCTGGTCTTTCGCAAACCTGACCACCTGCGATGTTTGCAAGAACTGAGAGCTCAATTGAACTCAAGCCTGCAGCTATCCCCAGACTGATGGTGCTAATTACTGTATCGCCGGCTCCACATACATCAGATACGTTTCTGGGTGTTGTGGGATAAATTTTTGGTATGACTCCATCATCTATAAATAAACCATTTTCTGAAAGTGTTATGAAGGTAATCTTGTTATTTAGACTTTCCTTGATTTTGGCAGATGCAAGCACCAAATCATCAAGATTAATTTTGAATTCGTAATTCAGAGCTTCTCTAACCTCCTTCAGGTTTGGTTTGAAAAGTGTCACATCCTTGAAGTCTAAAAAATTCTTCCTTTTAGGATCTACCGTAACCGGAATGTTATGATTTCTTGCAAATGCAACCATTTCATTGATCAGATCTGGGGTAAAAAAACCTTTGTTATAGTCTTGAAGAATGATTACATCAGGTTTGACTTCATTTAAAATGTTT